>CANHAW010000191.1 GCA_947458675.1 Beijerinckiaceae bacterium | reverse complement strand
ATTGGGGCGCACGCTGGAGCCCTTCATCATGGCCATCAATGCGCTGCCGCGTGTGGCGCTGGCGCCGCTTCTGGTCATGTATGTCGGGATTGGTTTCGCCTCGAAATTTTTGCTGGCGCTATCGCTCGTCGTCGTCGTGCTGATGGTCAATACTTATGAGGGCGTCAAATCGGTCGATGCAAACCATGTGAATGCTCTGCGCATTCTGGGTGCCTCGCGACTGCAGATTTTTGTCAAATTGCTGATCCCGAATTCGGTTCCGTGGATTCTCGCGGGTCTTCGGGTTGGTGTTTCCTTTGCCATTGTTGGTGCCATTGTCGGCGAGTTCATCTCGGCGCAGGCGGGCATTGGCTACATGATCAATACAGCGAGCGGGTCTTATGACACGACGGGCATGATGGTCCCGCTCTTCACGCTGATGATTTGTGCGGTGTGTCTTGATCTGCTGATCAAGTTGCTCACGCGCAGACTAACGGTCTGGCGACCACAATCGGCCTGACCAATTGAGGGGAGGAGCATATGTCTCTGCATTTCGGAAAAGCGAAAATGCTTGCAGCCGTGGGGGCGGTTGCAGCATCTCTGGTTGGCGCCGCACCGGCGTTTGCGCAGACGAAACTGACAATCGGCAGTTCCGTCCATTCCCTGTTCTCGCTGCCGCTCTATCTGGCCGAGACCAAGGGCTATTTTAAGGATGAGGGCCTGCAGGTCGAGATTACCAATTTCCGCGGCGGCGCAACGGCCACACCGGCATTGCTCGGCGGATCGGTACAATTGCAATCGGCGGCGACCGAAAACATGCTGAAGGTTGTTCAGGCCGGACAGCCCATCGTCGCCGTCATGACCGTGCAATCGACCGTTAATGGCGCCATTATCGTGCCGCAGCGCATCGTCGATAAATTGGGCCGGGTGCCGAAGATTGAAGATTTGAAAGGGATGAAGGTTGGTACTTTGGCGCGCGGCGGTCTCTCCGACATGGCCATGCGCTATATTTCAAACCAGAATAAATGGTCGACGACCGGCGACATCACGCTCATTCCGCTCGGCAGCCAGGACAATATGGGCCCGGCCATGCGCGCCGGAGATCTGGATGCGGCGCTGATGGTGGAGCCGACGCAAAGCCTGCTCGTGGAGGGCCAGAAAGACTTTCACTATGTCTCCGACATGCTGAAAGGGCAGGGCGCGGAAGTGTTCCAGGACATGGGCTGGGTCACATTGCAGGGCAAGCCGGATTGGATCGAGAAAAATCGCGCAACCGTTGAAAAGGTCATGCGCGCCATGATCAAGGCGCAGGTGTTCATTGCCGATCCGAAAAATCTCGAAGAAGTGATTGTCCTGACAGGGCGCTCCTTCCCGGCCCTGAGTGCGGATGTGGTCCGGGCCAGCGTCATCAAGCAGGTGAATACTTATGCGCCTGCGATTACGCCCAAAATGATCGAGAAGAACAATGAGCTGCTGATCACAAATGGATTGCTGCCGGCCCCCATTGCCTATGATCGGGTGGTCGACAAATCCTTCTCGGCGCTTTGGGACGCTTTCAAGCGCTAAAAGCCTCTGAAGGGTCTGAGCCCCGCGCTTTGGCGCGGGGCTTTTTTTGTCGCGGGGGGCTCGGGAGCCCCCCTTCCAAAGCCGCCGGAAATTGGGCAGACTGCTTCCATTAAAAGATCAAAAACGGCTGTGAGCCGATTTGGCAGGGAGGAAGCATGATCTCGTTCAAATTGAACGGGCGGCAAGTGTCGCTCGATGTGCCCCGCACAACGCCCTTGCTCTGGGCTATCCGCGATGTCGCCGGCCTGACCGGCACCAAATATGGCTGCGGCGCCGGCCTTTGCGGCGCCTGCACGATTCATATCGACGGCGTGGCGGTTCGCTCCTGCCAGACCAGTGCCGGCGATGTCGCCGGCAAATCGGTGACCACGATCGAAGGTCTGTCGAAAGACAATTCGCATCCGCTGCAAAAGGCCTGGGTGGCGCTGGAAGTGCCGCAATGCGGCTATTGCCAATCCGGCCAGATCATGAAGGCGGCCGAATTGCTGGCGAAAACCAAATCGCCGTCGCGCCAGGAAATCGTGGAACATATGGACGGCAATATTTGCCGTTGCGGTACGTATCACAAGATCATCGCTGCCATTCAAACCGCTGCGAAGGGAGCCTGATCATGACCGGAACGATGAAAGACTCCGTTCAGCTCTCGCGCCGTGGCCTGCTGGCCGGCATGGGCGGCATGACATTCTGTCTCGCCATTGGCGGCGATGTCGGCGAAGCGCTCGCCAATACGGCTGCCAAGCCGGCGAAAGTTTTCAATGCCTGGGTGCGCATTGCGCCCGATGGCATTGTCACCGTCTATAGTGCAGGCGCCGAAATGGGGCAGGGCACCAAGACGACTCTGCCGATGATTCTCGCCGAAGAAATGGACGCTGACTGGTCCAAGGTGCGGATCGAAATGGCGCCGCCGGACCGCAATGTCTACGGCTATGTTTTCAACGGCGAACGCGACATGGCGATTGTCGGTAGCCGCGCGACGCAGCTCTATTTCAACGAAATGCGCATTGCCGGCGCGCAGGTGCGCCGCGTGATGATCGATAATGCTGCCAAAATGTGGAAGGTCGAGGCAGCGGGATTGCGCACCGAAAATGGTTTCGTCATCAATCCCGCCAATGGCCGCAAGCTGTCCTATGGCGAAATTGCCGCCAAGGGCGAAGTGCCGAAAGAACTTCCCGCGATCAAGCCGGAAGAGCTGAAGCCGCGCAAGGACTGGAAGCTCATCACCAAGGGCGTGCCGCGCCGCGATACGCCGGAAAAGGTGAATGGCAGCGCGCTTTATGGCATCGATGTCAAACTGCCGAATATGGTCTATGCGACGGCCGTGCATCGGCAGACCGACACGCCGGTGAGCTGGAACAATGCTGAATTGGTGAAAATGCCCGGCATTGTGAAGACCGTTGCCGTGCCCAATGGCGTGGCTATTGTCGGGCGCAGCTGGCCGCAGGTTCTTGCCGCGCGCGAGAAGTTGAGCGTCGAATGGAAGAAGGGACGCGCTGGGAATTTCGATTCCGACAAGGCGCTCGAAGCCTATGAAAAGGTCCATTCAGACCCGAAGGCCAATGTCGTTACCATTGAGAAGAAAGGTGACGCTGCCAAGGCTTTCGAGGGTGCTGCAAAAATCTACAAGGCCGAATATCGCAGCGATTATGGCTATCATGCGCAGATGGAGCCGCTGAATGCAGTGGTTCGCATCGCCAAGGATGGCAAGAGCGCGGAAGTGTGGGAGGGCACGCAAGCCCCCGATGCCACGCGCGACGAAGTGGCCAAGGCACTTGGCCTCGCGCCTGAGAAAGTCACCTTGCACCAATGCTATATGGGCGGCGGTTTCGGCCGGCGCACACTTGGCGATTATGCCGCCGAATGCGCGATCATCGCCAAAGATGTCGGGCGCCCGGTGAAACTTTTGTGGACGCGCGAGGAAGATATTGCGCATGGCATGTTCCGTCCGCAATCTTTCCAATGCGTCGAGGCAGCCACAGATGCCAGCGGCAAAGTGGTTGGCTGGAAACATTGCGTTGTGGGTGACGGCGGCTTGCTTCTGCAATCGGGCATTCGCATTCCCTATTATGATATTCCCAACCAGAATATCGAGCGGCGCGGCGTATCGCATGGCATTCGCCTGAAACATTGGCGCGCTGTCGGCCATGTGTTCAATGTCTTTGCGATTGAAAATCTGGTCGATGAAATGGCGGTCGCCGCCAATATGGATCCGATTGAATTCCGCATTAAAAATATGGCGGCTGTGCCCAAGGCCAAGCGCGTCTTTGAGACGGTGGCGGAAATGTCGGAATGGAACAAGCCGCGTCCGCAGGGCCGCGCGCTTGGCATTTCGATCAGCGAACGCTCCGGCTCGCTGGGTGCGGGCGTTGTCGAAATCTCGCTCGATCGCAAGACGGGCAAGATCCATGTTCACAAAGTCTGGGTGGCGGTGGATGGCGGCACGATCGTGACGCCGGGGCCTGCACGCGCCAATGTCGAGAGCGCCATCATCTACGGGCTCTCGGGCCTGCTGCATGAGAGCATGAGCATCAAGGACGGCATTGTGGAACAGACCAATTTCCACGATTACAATCTGATGCGCATGTCCGATCTGCCGGAAGTGATGGAAGTCAAATTCATCGAGTCGGATGCGCGCCCGACCGGACTTGGTGAAATCGGCAATCCGTTTATTCCGGGCGCCGTGGCCAATGCTTTCTATCGCCTCACCGGCAAGCGCATGTATCACATGCCCTTCACGCCAGAGCGCGTACAGGACTTGCTGAAGGCCTGATGTTTTGAAAACCAGCGCCCGCTCGAACAGAGCGGGCGTTTGATCTTGTTGAGAGGAAGAAGAATGGCTGGCCGTATCTGGGATCCGTTTCTCACGCAATCCGATCGCGATCATCTGGCGCAAACGCCCGACCGGCGTGTCGGCCTGGGGCAAAAGCCGGCTCTTATTCTTGTCGATCTTTATCGCGCCGTTTTCGGCGACAAGCCCGAGCCCCTGCTTGAGGGGATCAAGACCTGGCCGTCGAGCTGCGGCATGAAAGGCTGGGATGCTCTGCCGCATATTCAGCGTGTGCTGGGTGCTGCGCGCGCGGCGAAAATTCCGATCGTGCATATTACGCTGATGGCCGATTCCGGCATGACCGGCTGGTTTGAGGCCGCCCACCGCGATCATCCGCCGCGCATGTCAAATGATGCAGCTGCGCTGGAGCGCAAGAAGCGCGCGGCCGATATTATCGATGAGGTGAAGCCGCTGCCGGGCGAAATTGTTTTGAAGAAAACTGCGCCCAGTTCTTTCTGGGGCACGCCGCTGGCAGCGCATCTCAATTTTCTGGGCGTCGATACGCTTTTCGT
>CANHAW010000190.1 GCA_947458675.1 Beijerinckiaceae bacterium | reverse complement strand
CCCTTGGCTGCGATTTCCGCTGCTTCGGCGCGCAGATCCTGCGAGATTTTCATCGAGCAGAATTTCGGTCCGCACATGGAGCAGAAATGTGCGACCTTATGCGCGTCTTTCGGCAGCGTTTCATCGTGGTAGCAGCGCGCCGTATCCGGATCGAGGCCGAGATTGAACTGGTCCTCCCAACGGAAATCGAAACGTGCGCGCGAGAGCGCATCGTCGCGCAATTGCGCTGCCGGATGGCCTTTCGCAAGATCGGCTGCGTGCGCTGCAATGCGATAGGTGATCACGCCAACCTTCACATCGTCACGATCCGGCAGGCCCAGATGTTCCTTCGGCGTGACATAGCAAAGCATGGCGCAACCGAACCAGCCGATCATCGCCGCGCCAATGCCTGACGTGATGTGATCATAGCCCGGCGCAATGTCGGTCGTCAGCGGTCCAAGCGTGTAGAAGGGGGCCTCGTGGCATTCCTTCAGCTGCTTTTCCATATTGATCTTGATCTTGTGCATCGGCACATGGCCGGGGCCCTCGATCATGACCTGACAGCCCTTCGCCCAAGCGCGCTTGGTGAGTTCGCCCAGCGTCTCGAGTTCGGCAAATTGCGCCGCATCATTGGCATCCGCAATGGAGCCCGGACGCAAGCCATCGCCCAGCGAGAAGGAAACGTCATACTTGCGCATGATGTCGCAGATCTCGTCGAAATGCGTGTAGAGGAAGCTTTCCTGATGATGCGCCAGACACCAGCGCGCCATGATCGAGCCACCGCGCGAGACAATGCCCGTGGTGCGCTTGGCAGTGAGCGGCACATAAGCAAGACGCACGCCGGCATGGATGGTGAAATAATCGACGCCCTGTTCGGCCTGTTCGATCAAAGTGTCGCGGAACACTTCCCATGTCAGCTTGATCGGGTCGCCATCGACCTTTTCGAGCGCCTGATAGATCGGCACCGTGCCGATCGGCACGGGTGAATTGCGCATGATCCAGTCGCGGATATTGTGGATGTTGCGCCCGGTCGAGAGATCCATGACCGTATCCGCACCCCAGCGGATCGACCAGACAAGTTTCTCGACTTCTTCGGCCACCGAAGATGTGACGGCGGAATTGCCGATATTGGCATTCACCTTCACGAGGAAGTTGCGCCCGATCACCATCGGCTCGAGTTCCGGATGGTTGATGTTGCACGGGATGATGGCGCGACCGCGCGCAATTTCGTCGCGCACAAATTCCGGCGTCACAAAAGCGGGAATGTCAGCGCCGAAATTCTCGCCGTCGGCGAGCTTGTCCTGCGCTTGCGCCAGCATGGCCTCGCGGCAGAGATTTTCGCGGTGCGCAGCATAGATCATCTCTTCGGTGATGATGCCGGCGCGGGCGAATTCATATTGCGTGACGGGCCCCTCGCCGCCGGCGAGCGGGGCGGTGATGGCCGGGCAGGGCGGCACGAGCTTTTCGCCCGACACGCCGCCATTGTCTTCCGGCTTCACGGCGCGGCCGGCATAGGTCGCCAGATTGGCGCGGCGCGCCAGCCAGGGCGCGCGAATGCGCTTCAGGCCCTTGGAGAGATCGATGCCAATATCGGTTTCAGTATAGGGGCCGGAGGCATCATAGACGCGGACGGGCGGCTCCTTGGGGTCGCTGACCGAGATTTCGCGGTAGGGAACCTGCACATCCGGATGGCCGGGGACGGTGTAATAGACCTTTTTTGAGCCCGTCAGGGGGCCGGTGGTCACGGTTTCCGGCACAATGCTGCCGGCCTTCGGTTGAATATTCATGCGCTGCTCCTCCCGCCAGACTGACGAGGGCATGCCGCTTGTGGAAGGAGGATGGCCTCCGCCGGAGGCTTCGCCCGTCCCTTCCGCTGGCATTACCCAGTTCAGGTTCTATGGGTGTGATCTCAGCCGCTGGACGATTCCAGCAGCACCCCATGGCTTCGAAAGAGGTTACCGCCGGAAACGGGGGGAAGCAAGGGGCCGCTTCCGGCCCTCATGACGCAAAGCCTCGTCATTGCGAGGAGCGCAGCGACGCGGCAATCCATCTTCGCCGCCGGAGCGCATTCCTGCCAGCGGCCAAGATGGATTGCTTCGCTGCGCTCGCAATGACGAGCCGGCTATTTCTCTTCCCCATATTGCGGGCGGGGAATGCCCATATGGGCGGCGCGCAGTGCTGAGGACCAGCGTTCGCGCAGATCGCGGAAATAGGGATCGCTGGCGTCGATCCGGTGGCGCGTTTCATATTCTGTTGCGCCCGAGCGGGTGACGGCAATGTCGATCGGCAGGCCGACGCCGAGATTGGACTTGATGGTCGAATCCATCGAGATCAGCCCGATTTTCAGCGCGTCGTAGAGATCGGTGTCGTAATTGACCGCGCGGTCGAGAATGGGCTTGCCATATTTATGCTCGCCGATCTGCAGGAAGGGCGCATCGGGCGTGCATTCGATGAAATTGCCGGCCGAATAGATCATGAACAGGCGCGGGCCCGCGCCCTTGATCTGGCCGCCAAAGAGAAAGGAGACTTCGAATTTGAGATTGGCCTGTTCGAAGGCTTCCGCATAATTCGAGCCGATTTTCTGCACGGCGCGGCCGATAAGTTCGGCGGCGGAAAACATGTCGGTCATGTCCTCAAGCCGCTCGGATTTTTTCGTCTTCGGATTGTCGATGCCGGTGTGCACCAGATGGAGCACATTTTGCGTCACCGAGAGATTGCCGGCGCTGGCAATGGAAAAGGCGTGGCGGCCCTTTTTTTCAAAGGTATGAAGTTTGCGAAAGGTCGAGACATTGTCGAGACCCGCATTGGTGCGCGTGTCGGCAATCATGACGAGACCTTCGCGCACCAAAATGCCGCAGCAATAGGTCATCGCTCTCTTCCTCCTGCCTCAGCGTGAAATCGCGGCCCTTATAGACCCGAGGCACAAAGCTACGCAATCAGGCCTGTGTCTGGATCTGTGCCGCCTCTTCGCCATCCTCGGCATGAACAAGATATTGCGTGGCAATGGCCATGCCCAGCGCATCATTGCCCGCAATGAATTCGGTGAGGAATTCATGCAGGCCGGTGCCGAAAATATCCTTGATTTCGGCGCCTTCCAGTTTTGCCAGAGTGGCGCGGGCAAGGTCCTGGGCCGCACCTTGGCGCCCATAGGCGCGCGCAATATTGTCGAGAAGCCGCACAATATCGTCATAGCAGGAGCGCAGCGAGCGCGGCATTTCCGGCCGCAGGATGAGAAGTTCAGCCACCAGCCAAGGCTTGATCGAGCCCTTATAGACCCAATGATAGGCGGTGAGTGCCGAGACCGCGCGCAAAATTGCCGTCCATTGGAAATAATCGAGTGAGCCGCCGACCTGTTCGGTCTGCGGCAGCAAAACATTATATTTCACATCGAGCACACGCGCGCTTGTATCGGCGCGCTCGACATAAAGACCCAGCCGCGAGAACCAATGCGCATCGTTGCGCAGCATGGTGCGATGTGCCGAGCCATCGAAATCGAGCGAGGCCTTGCGCACGAATTCGAGAAAGCGCGACAGTTCGATGCGGTCGATCGGGCCGGGTTTACCAAGCGCCAGTTCAAACCGTTTCATTTCAAGCCAGGCTGTGTTGATCGACTGCCACATTTCAATGGTGAGCGCCGTGCGCACCGAACGCGCATTGGTGCGCGCTGCTTCGAGACAATTGCAGATCGAGGATGGGTTCTGCCGGTCGAAGGCGAGATAATGAATGGCGCGCGCCTCTGTCCCTTCGCCGATCTGTTCGCGATAGCCATCCAGCGCGCCAGCGGCGTTCAATGTGCTTTCCCATTCGCTGCCCGTGCCGCC
The DNA here is from genome assembly GCA_947458675.1 of Beijerinckiaceae bacterium. Classification (GTDB taxonomy): domain Bacteria; phylum Pseudomonadota; class Alphaproteobacteria; order Rhizobiales; family Beijerinckiaceae; genus Terripilifer. The sequence continues at coordinate 1,106 of CANHAW010000190.1, read as the reverse complement.
ATAGGCGGTGGGCAGAGTGGCAAGGCGCTGCGCGGCCTCGATGATGCGGGCCAGAAAATCGGCGCGCTCCATATAGCGCGAGAGCCAGTAGAGATTGTCGGCGGTGCGGGCAAGCATCAGAACGGCCCTCCGCTGGTTTCATCTTCAACGACCCATGTGTCCTTGGTGCCGCCGCCCTGGCTTGAATTGACGACGAGCGATCCTTCCTTCAGCGCCACGCGCGTCAAGCCGCCGGGGATGACGCGCACGCCCTCAGCACCTGAGAGAACGAAGGGGCGCAGATCGACATGGCGCGCGCCAAGGCCGGCCTCGAAAGATGCCGGGCAGGTCGAGAGATTGAGCGTCGGCTGCGCGATGAAACCGTCAGGATCGTTCTCGAGTTTTTTGGCAAATTCGGCGATCTGTTCGCTTGTCGCATGCGGGCCGACGAGCATGCCATAGCCGCCCGAGCCATTGACTTCCTTGACGACGAGTTCGGGCAGATGCGCCAGAACATATTTGAGCGCTTCGGGCTCGCGGCAGCGCCATGTCGGCACGTTTTTCAAAATCGGTTCTTCGCCGAGATAGAATTTGATGATCTCGGGCATGTAAGTATAGACGGCCTTGTCATCGGCCACGCCAGTGCCGACTGCATTGGCCAATGTGACATTGCCGGCGAGATAGGCGCCCATCAGGCCCGGTACGCCAAGCGCGGAATCGGGCCGGAAGGCGAGCGGATCGAGAAAATCATCATCGATGCGGCGGTAGATAACATCGACGCGCTGGGGGCCTTGCGTCGTGCGCATATAGACGATCTTGTCTTTCACCAGCAGATCGCGGCCCTCGACCAGTTCCACGCCGAGCTTGTCGGCGAGAAACGAATGTTCATAATAGGCCGAATTATAAATGCCGGGCGTGAGCAGCACGCAGACAGGATCGGAGCCGGCCTGTTTTGGCGCGACTGAACGCAGGCTTGCCAAAAGCGCATCGGGATAATTTTCAACCGGGGCGACGCGATGCTGGGTGAAAAGTTCCGGCAGCAGCCGCATCATCACTTCGCGGTTTTCCAGCATATAGGAGACACCCGAGGGTGTGCGCGCATTATCCTCCAGCACATAAAAATCATG
>CANHAW010000189.1 GCA_947458675.1 Beijerinckiaceae bacterium | reverse complement strand
GGTTCGCCCATCGGCGATCTCGCACCCTGTTTGATTGCGCTGGGTGCGCGGATTGTTCTGCAAAAAGGCGAAAGCCTGCGCGAGATTGCGCTGGAAGATTTTTTCCTCTCCTATCGTGTGCAGGATCGTCGCCCCGGCGAATTTCTGCGCGCCGTGATTGTGCCGAAACTGGCCGATGGACAGGTGTTTCGCGCCTATAAGGTTTCGAAGCGGATCGACGAGGATATTTCAACCGTTCTGGCGGCTTTCCGTTTCGATATGGCGCATGGGCGCATTGGCGCGGCGCGTATGGGTTTTGGCGGCATGGCCGGCACGCCGGCGCGCGCTTATGGTGCCGAGGGTTTTGCAGCGGGCATCAAGCTTGATGATGAAGCGAGCTGGACAGCTGCGCTCGATGCGCTGGCTCTGGATTTTCAGCCGAAGAACGATCAGCGCGCCAGCGCCGCCTATCGCAGTCTGGTCGCGCGCAATCTCCTCAAAAAAGCTTTGATCGAATTGCGCGGCGCGCCGCTCTCTGCCACGCGCCTTGTGTCACCGCGGGGGCTCGCCCATGGCTGATGATCCAGCCCATGTCAGCAAGCCGCTTGCGCATGATTCCGCGCGTCTGCATGTGCAGGGCGAGGCGGCCTATATCGACGATATACGCGAGCCTGCGGGCACATTGCATGTCGCACCGGGCCTCTCGCCTGTTGCGCGCGGTCGCTTGGTTGGGCTCGATCTGGCCAAGGTCAAGGCGGCACCCGGCGTCGTTGCCGTGCTTGCGGCGCGCGATATTCCCGGCAAAAACGATGTCTCGCCCGCTTTTGGCGACGATCCGCTCTTTGCCGAAGGGGACGTGATTTTCCACGGGCAGGTTGTCTTTGCCGTTGTCGCGCGCACGCGCGATGAAGCGCGACGCGCTGCGCGGCTGGGACAGATCGAGATCGAGGCGGTTGAGCCGGCGATCAGCACACAGGCAGCAGCGGCGCGGGCTGAAAAAGTTCTGCCTGATTTTGATTTTGGGCGCGGGGATGTGGCGGGCGCGCTGGCAGGCGCTGCGCACCGGCTCGAAGGGCGGCTCGCCATTGGCGGGCAGGAGCATTTTTATCTCGAAGGACAGGCGGCGCTTGCCATTCCCGGCGAAGGCGAGATGCTCGTTCATTCCTCCACGCAGGATCCGACCGAAGTGCAGCATGTGGTCGCGCGCGTGCTGGGCCTGCCCGATGCTTTCGTCACGGTTGAGACGCGCCGCATGGGCGGTGCTTTTGGCGGCAAGGAAAGCCAGGCCAGCCAGACTGCAGCTCTGGCCGCGCTGGCTGCTCATGTCACCGGCCAACCCTGCAAATTGCGGCTCGACCGCGACGATGATTTCATCATTACCGGCAAGCGCCATGCATTTCTGGCCGATTGGAAAATCGGGCATGACGATCAGGGGCGTATCTGCGCTTACGATGTGCAGCTCGATGCCAATTGCGGCTGTTCGGCCGATTTGTCGACCGGCGTCGTCGATCGCGCCATGTTCCATTCGGCCAATTGCTATTTCGCCCCCGCCGTCTCGGTGCGCTCGCGGCGGCTGCGCAGCGATATTGTCTCGGCCACGGCCTTCCGCGGTTTCGGCGGGCCGCAGGGCATGCTGGTGATTGAGCGGGCCATGGAAGCCATTGCCCATGCGACCGGGCGCGACCCGCTCGATGTGCGCAAAGCCAATCTGCTGGCGCCGGGGCGCGATCTCATGCCCTATGGCATGAAAGTGGAAGAACTCGACACGCTGCCGGCCCTGATCGAACGTCTGGAGGCGACCTCCGATTATCGTGCGAGGCGCGCCGAGATTGCCACGCATAATGGCGCCGATCCGATCATCCGGCGCGGGATCGCTTTAACCCCGGTCCAGTTCGGCATTTCCTTCACCCTCGTCCATATGAATCAGGCGGGCGCTTTGGTGCATGTCTATCAGGACGGCTCCATCCATCTGAACCATGGCGGGACGGAAATGGGGCAGGGGCTCTTCACCAAGGTCGCGCAGATCGTGGCGGAAGAATTCGGCGTGCCCCTGAACTCTGTCCGCATTACCGCGACCAATACGGCCAAAGTACCCAATGCCTCGCCGACGGCGGCCTCCTCGGGGACCGATCTCAACGGCATGGCGGCGCGCCTGGCGGCAGGTGCGATCAAGGCGCGCATGGCAGGCGTGGCTGCTGCCTTTTGGGATCTGCCGGTTGAGGATATTTCCTTCCGCGAGGGAATGGTTTTTGGCGGCAATGAATCGATCTCCTTCCGCGATCTGGCGCGCCGCTGCCGTGAAGCCCGCGTGCAATTGTCGGAAGCAGGTTTTTACAAAACGCCCCATCTCGACTGGAACCGGGCGCAGAAGACGGGGCGGCCCTTCCTCTATTTCGCCTATGGTGCGGCCTGTTCGGAAGTGGCTCTCGATACGCTCACCGGAGAGACAAAAGTTTTGCGCACCGACATTCTGCACGATGTCGGACGCTCGCTGAATCCGGCCCTCGACATCGGCCAGATCGAGGGCGCTTTTGTGCAGGGCATGGGTTGGCTGACGAGCGAAGAGCTGGTCTTCGATGCCAAGGGCAAGCTGCTCACCCATGCGCCCTCGACATACAAGATTCCCGTTGCCTCCGACGTGCCCTGCGATTTGCGCGTCGCGCTTTTCGACAATGCCAATCGCGAGGACACAATCTATCGCTCGAAAGCGGTGGGCGAGCCGCCGCTCATGCTCGGCATCAGCGTCTATTGCGCCATTCTCGATGCTTTGCAGGGGCTCGCACCGCATCGGCCTGTCGCACTCGATGCACCAGCCACGCCAGAGCGTATCTTGATGGCCGCGCATGCCCTGCGCGCCGCGTCTGCAAGTTGAATCAGAAGATGAAGCGCGCCTTGAATCATTTTCTGAAGTTTGGGTCCTATGCGACTCAAATGATTCCCGCTTCGGGATTGCGCCCATGAGCGCGGCTGATCGGCTCAATCGGATTCTCGCGCAGGGGCGGCGCGTTGTTCATGTATCGGTTGAGCGCGCGCAGGGCTCGACACCGCGCGAGGCGGGCGCGGCCATGCTCGTGCTGGAGACAGGCGAAATCGCCGGGACGATCGGTGGCGGCGCGCTGGAATGGGAGGCGCAGCGACTGGCCGGCAAAATGTTCGAGCCGGGCGCGCCGTCCTTGATGCGGCATGATATGGCGCTCGGCCCCGAACTCGCCCAGTGTTGCGGCGGGCGCATGGCTCTGCGTTTCGAATTGCTCACGCCGGCCGATGTTGCGCGCGCAGCCGAGCTGGCGCGCGAGGCGGATTTGACGCCGCTGGCGCTCTTTGGCGCAGGCCATGTCGGGCGTGCGCTTGTGCTGGCTTTGGCGCCGCTGCCTTTTTCCATCCGCTGGATCGATGCGCGCGCCGCCATTTTTCCCGATGCCGTTCCAGCCCATGTGACGAAAATTGCACCCCTCGATCCGGCAGCTGAAATCGCGGGTCTGGCGCCGAATTCCTTTGTCCTGGTGATGACCCATTCGCATCCGCTCGACCTCGACATTGTCGCGCGCGCGCTCATGGCTGGGTCTTTTCCTTTCGTCGGCCTGATCGGCTCCTTGACCAAGCGCCGGCGCTTTGAAAAGCGGCTGGCCGAGGCAGGCGTGCCGGGCCGCGCCATGGACCAGCTCGTTTGCCCGGTCGGGATCGAGGGGATTGAGGGCAAGGAACCCGCCATCATTGCCGCCTCCATGGCGGCACGATTGCTGATTGCCCGCGAAAGATTTTTGGAGACATGCGCATGACACGCGATAGCGCCGCCGATCTCGACAGACATTTCATGCTGCGCGCCGTTGCGCTTTCGAAAGAGCGTATGGAGGCCAATCTGGGCGGGCCCTTCGGGGCTGTGATCGTCAGGGACGGCGCCATTCTGGCCGAGGGGTGGAATGAGGTGACGTCTTCGCTCGATCCGACAGCCCATGCGGAAGTGGTGGCCATCCGCCGGGCCTGCGAGGCGGTCGGCTCTTTTTCGCTGCAGGGCGCGACGCTTTACACAAGCTGCGAGCCCTGTCCCATGTGTCTGGCGGCGGCCTATTGGGCACGGGTGAGCCGGCTCGTTTATGCCAATACGCGCGACGAGGCGGCCTCCATCGGCTTTGACGATGCTTTTCTCTATGACGAAATGCCCAAGGCTCCGCTGGCGCGCAATCTGGCCAGCGCGCATCTGCCGCTGGAGGAGGCGCGCGCCGTGTTCGAACTCTGGCGCAACAAGCCCGATAAAATTCCCTATTGATCGGCTCGACCCAGGCTGTGGCTGAGCCGCGAATGCGGTTGCGCCTGCGCTGTTTTTCCTTGGCAAGGCAACCAAGCGGCTCTGCCATTTGTTAAATGGGGGGCAATAGCGAGGGAAATTGCGATGGCGAGCATCGGCGAGGCGCGCATCCTAATCATGGCGACGGATGGTTTTGAGCAATCCGAGTTGCAGGTGCCGCTGGAGCGCCTGCGTGCGGCCGGCGCCAAAGTGCATATTTGTGCGCCTGAAGGCGCGCGGGAAATCAAGGGCTGGGCCGACAAGAACTGGGGCGCAAAATTTCCGGTCGATCTGGAAATTGCTGCTGTCGACACAGCCGATTATGACGCGCTCGTGCTGCCGGGTGGCCAGATGAATCCCGATGCTTTGCGTATGAATGACGATGCGGTCGCGCTGGTTCAGGATTTTATCGATGAAGGCAAGCCGGTGGCTGCCATTTGTCATGCGCCTTGGCTGCTGATCGAGGCCGATGCTGTCGATGGACGCAATGTCACCTCATGGCCCTCGCTGCGCACCGATCTGGAAAATGCCGGTGCTGAATGGGTGGATCGCGCTGTCGTTGTCGATGATGGCGTGATCACCAGCCGTTCGCCAAAAGATCTGGATGCTTTTATCACGGCGCTGATCGCCCAGATCGAGGAAGAAATTGCCGATCCCGGTCGTCTG
>CANHAW010000188.1 GCA_947458675.1 Beijerinckiaceae bacterium | reverse complement strand
TCTTGCTCGATCTGCTGGGCTTAACCCGGGCACTGCCGTCTGGCTTTTGACTTCATCGCTCCTATGTTGTTTCTGACTATTCTAGCCAGTTATCGTGACGTGAGGCCCGGATGTTTCCCAAGCCCGCCCATCAGCTCAGCCCCAATTCCTACGCTTACGAAACCCAGCCGATGGTCAAGCCGACAGGCTTTCGCGAATATGACGCGCGCTGGCTGTTCGAGAAGGAAATCAACCTGATGGGGGTGCAGGCTTTGGGCCTTGGCCTCGCCACGCTGATCCATGAAATGGGGGTCAAGCCCGAGCTCGTCACCGGCCATGATTACCGGGCCTATTCGTCCTCCATCAAACATGCGCTCATCACCGGCCTCGTGGCGGGTGGCGTGAAAGTGCATGACATTGGCCTGGCGCTCTCGCCCATGGCCTATTTCGCGCAATTCGAACTCGATGTGCCCTGCGTCGCCATGGTCACCGCTTCGCATAATGACAATGGCTGGACGGGCGTGAAAATGGGCGTGCAGCGCCCGGTCACTTTCGGCCCCGATGAAATGGGCCGCCTCTCCGATATTGTTCTCAACGCCAAGGGCCAGACGCGGCCGGGCGGCGGCTATGTCTATGTCGATAATTTTCCGGCGCGCTATTTTGCCGATCTCACCAATCGCGCGCCGATCAAGCGCAAGCTGAAAGTGGTTGCGGCTTGCGGCAATGGCACGGCGGGCGCTTTTGCGCCGCAAATTCTTGAAAAGCTCGGCTGCGAAGTGATCCCGCTCGATGTCGAGCTCGATTACAATTTCCCGCGCTACAATCCCAATCCCGAAGATATGGAAATGCTGCATGCCATCGCCCATAAGGTGAAGGAAGTGGGCGCCGATGTCGGGCTTGGTTTCGATGGCGATGGCGACCGCTGCGGCGTTGTCGACAATCATGGCGACGAGATTTTCGCCGACAAGATCGGCGTCATGCTGGCGCGCGATCTGTCCGCCTTGCATCCGGGTGCCACTTTCGTCGTCGATGTGAAATCCACCGGCCTGTTTGCCACAGACCCCGTGCTGATCGAGCGCAAGGTGAAAGCCGATTACTGGAAGACGGGACATTCCTATATCAAGCGGCGCGTCACCGATCTGAAGGCACTGGCGGGCTTTGAGAAGTCCGGCCATTTCTTCTTCAATGCGCCGGTCGGGCGCGGCTATGACGATGGGATTGTCACGGCGATCCAGGTCATCGACATGCTCGATCGCAACCCGGACAAGTCGATGGCGCAGCTCTATGCCGACCTGCCCAAGACATGGGGTTCGCCGACCATGTCGCCCCATTGCGATGACGAGATTAAATATCAGGTCGTTGAGCGCGTGGTGAAACGCTTCCAGGACATGCAGGCGAAGAATGAGCCGGTGTCGGGACAGAAGATCCGCGATCTCGTGACGGTCAATGGCGTGCGCGTGACGGCGGAAGACGGCACATGGGGTCTGGTGCGTGCATCCTCCAACAAGCCGGAGCTTGTTGTTGTGGTCGAGAGCCCGGTTTCAGAACAGCGCATGCGCGACATGTTCAAAGCGGTCGACAGTGTGATGCGCGAGAATCCGGAAGTCGGCGCCTATAATCAGACGATCTGAGCGGATCGATCTTCCCGTCCAGAAAGCCGCGGTTTTATCCGCGGCTTTTTCTTTAGCGCATGACGCCGGCATTTCCGCCAGTGGCGAAACTATTGCGCTGTCCGGTCTGGCCGATGATCTCGCCAACATGGCGCGGCGTATCGCCGAGGCTGATGGTCGGCTGACAGCGCGGATTGCAGGAATAGGATTCGCGATCCATGCCACGCTGGACCACAAGCGCATGGTCTGAGGCGATGACGCGCAAAATGCTTTCCGCCACAGCCTCGCCGTTTTGATCAAGCGCCAACAGATTTGTCTCGCCGAAAGATTTGGCGGTGAGCACGAGCCGGTTCTGCCCTCTGAGCAGGGTGACGTCGGCAATGCCCGGATTGCCGACAACAATCGTTGTCGCGCCCGGCGGCAATTCGACGATCTTCGCCCGATCGAGATGAAGCTGCGTGACCTGCTGCGCCATCGCCGGAGCAGCAGTCAGACAGGCAAAGATGGAAAGGCCGGCCCAAACGCGCCGGAACTCGAACTTGAAAACAAACATCACGGCCTCACGGACCACCAAACAAGGTGAATGAAAGCCCAAAAAAATGAAGGAAGACTGAAGCCCGGCCCGCCCGCTTTCGCCCGATCGCGCCAGGGACGGTGGCGTTTCAGCTAGGGTGATAGTAAGTGCTCGTTAGTTGCAATGTAACCATTTATGTTTCATATGTTTTTTGACTGGAAATGAACAATGTTAAGCTCCAGTCATTCAAAATGTAGATGTAAAGAGGAACAGTGCATGAATGTCATCACCCGTTTTTTGAAAGACCAGTCCGGCGCGACCGCCATTGAATATGGACTCATTGCCGGCCTGATTTCAGTGGTCATCATCACGGCTATCACCACCATCGGCACCAGTCTCACGACCAAATTCAACGAGGTCGCAACCGCCCTCAAGTAGTGCTGCAGGGAGGGCGCGGCAGCGCGCCCTCCTTTTATGGTTAACCGAAATTAAACATCACGCTGCGTAATTTCACTCACAAGCGCGATTTATTGCCTGCGGAACAGACTGATGATTCATTTTCTTGCTCTTATGTTTTTCCCACTTTGCATGGCCTATGCAGCAGCTTCCGATCTTTTGACCATGCGCATTCCAAATCTGCTCTCCATTGCGCTGATTGCGGGTTTCATCCCCTTTGCTTTGGCCGCCGGCATGGATGGCTGGACCATCGGGCTGCATCTGGCTTGTGCCTTGGTGGTTCTGGCCGGCGGCTTTGCGCTTTTCGCGGCGGGATGGATTGGCGGCGGCGATGCCAAAATCGCAGCCGCGGTCGCCGTCTGGTTCGGGTGGAGCCACCTGCTCGAATTTCTTCTTCTGAGCTCGATTCTCGGTGGCGCTCTGACGCTGCTCATTGTCTTGTGGCGCCGCTGGCCGGTGCCTGCGCGCCTGAATGGCGCGGAATGGATTGCGCGATTGCATGAGCCCAAACAGGGCGTGCCTTACGGTATCGCTTTGGCCGCCGCCGCCTTGCATCTCTATCCGCTAACACCGGTCTGGCTGGGGCTGCTCCCGACTTAAAATTCACCCTCCGTTAACCATGCGCGCGCATAAATGACGTTACGTTCTTTTCATTCATCAGCACACTTAATCAGGGGCGGCTATTGCGATGAATATCGTCCGAATGACATTGCTGGGCCTCTCCCTTGTTGCGGGCGTGGGCGCCTATGCGCTTGTCGGCCAGCCGGAGCCGGCTCCGCGCAATGGCCCCATCGCCGCTCAGCCCCAGACGCCGAATATTGAGACAGATGATGTTTTGGTGGCAACCGCCGATCTTCCGGCCGGTCGCGTCCTTGCTGAGGGCGATTTTACCTGGCTTGCATGGCCTGCAGGCACAATCCAGCCAGGCATGATCCGGCGGCGCGCCGGTGGCGATCCGATTGGCGATATGCGCGGTTCATACGTGCGGACGCCCATGTCGCAGGGTGAGCCGATCCGCCGCGAGAAGGTGATCCGGGCAGGGCGTGCGGGTGGTTACATGGCCGCAAATCTGCCGCCGGGAATGCGCGCCGTTGCTATTCCAATCGATGGTCAGGGCATTGCATCGGCGGGAGGTTTTATCCTGCCCAACGATCGCGTCGATGTGGTCCGCATCGGTCGCGATGACGACACGCGCACAAATGATGCTTTGGGCGTGCAGACCATCATGACGAATATTCGCGTGCTCGCAGTCGGACAGAATGCGCAGGAGCGCATGAGTGAGCGCAACACGATTGGCCCCACAGCCACGCTCGAAGTCTCACCCGAACAGGCCGAGATTCTCGTTCTCGCGCAAAGAACCGGACAATTGTCCCTCGTCTTGAGGCCATTGTCGGAAGCAGGCGCAGCCGCGCGCCAGACTGCGCGCGATTCTGCTTTGTCCATCGTTCGCTACGGAAATGTGCAGGTGGGTCGATGATATCTTGCTTGCGCGCCACACTCCTGATCGTCCTTGCGCTTCTGGGCACGCCCGCCTTGACGCAAGCAGCTGACGACACCATTTCGCGCCGCATCAATATGGGCGTCGGCAAGTCGATCATTCTCGATTTGCCGCGCGACGCTTCCGAGATTTTTGTCGGCAATCCAAAAGTTGCCAATGCCGTCGTGCGCTCGCCGCGCAAAATCTACATTATCGGCATAGACGGCGGACAGACGACCATTTTCGCGCTCGATGCAGCAGGCCGGCAAATTGTCACCGTCGATATTTCAATCGGCCGCGATATTCAGGAACTCGACCGGATCCTGAAATCCGCCGTGCCGCGCGCCAATATTGCTTTGCGCACGGTGAATGACACGATCATTTTGACCGGAATTGTCGATTCCGCCCGCGACGCGCAGCAGGCGCTTGATATTGCCGCCGGCTTTCTCTCGCAGGGAAATGGCGCAAGCAATGGACGCATTGTCAATTCGCTGACGATCCGCGGGCAGGACCAGGTGATGCTGAAAGTCACCATTGCCGAAGTGAAACGGCAGGTGATGAAACAGCTCGGCGTTTCCAATGTCAGTGCGGCCGGAAGCTGGGGGCGGCTCGATCTCTCCAATCCATTCGGTCTGGGCTCCGGCGTTCCACCCAACAGTATCACGGCCACCGGAAACATTACCGCCACGCTCCAGGCATTCGAGCGTTATGGCGTCGCACGCATTCTTGCCGAACCGACGGTGACGACTGTTTCGGGCGAAAGTGCAAAATTCACGGCAGGCGGCGAGATCCCCGTTCCCTCGGGACAAAATTGCACGATCGATCCGGCGACCAATCGCAATAATTGCTCATCGACAGTGACCTTCCGCCCCTATGGCGTCACGCTCAACTTTACACCCGTCGTTCTCTCG
>CANHAW010000187.1 GCA_947458675.1 Beijerinckiaceae bacterium | reverse complement strand
TGGACGCGGCGGCAAGGAAGGCAGGGGCGGCAGAGGCCGCGCACCCGGACGGGCAAGCCCGGCCAGGCGCTGGCGGGCGGCCTCAAGCGCACCAAGACCCGCGCGCAGCCCCCCCGGAGGGGAAGAGGCCGGAGCACCCGGACGCGGCGGCAAAGTGGGGCGCGGGGGAAGATTGGGACGCGGCGGCAGATTGGGGCGCGCCAGGGTTCCGGCAGTGGGATCGGGCCGGCGGACCAAAGGCTCCGGCGGATTGCCGATCTCCTGAGACGGCTGCGGACTGGCAAGTTCTGGGGCAGGTTCTGGGACAGGATCCGGGACGGGCTCTGGCACCGGTGTGGTCAGCGCCTCCGCCTCGAGCTTTTCGATCGCCTCATCGAGGAGACGGCCCTCGCGTTCGATATCCTCTTCCGCGATCGGGGGCTGGACGGCGCGCAATTGTCCCATCAGCGCCGCACGCGCACGCCCATAAATGGCGCTGCGCATTTCCGGCGTCGAATTCGACAAAGCTGCGACTGCCCTCGCAAGGACGGGGTAATAATCAGCCATTTCGCGCTACGCCCAACAGGTCACCACACACCGAGACTCAATCCTGGAAGGGATTGTGGACAAGGATTGTATCATCGCGCTCGGGGCTCGTCGAAAGCAAGGCGACGGGTGCCCCGATCAATTCCTCTATGCGCCGCACATATTTGATCGCCTGAGCCGGCAGATCGGCCCAGGAGCGTGCGCCGGCGGTCGTGCCTTCCCAACCGGGGATGGTCTCATAGACCGGCACGACACGGGCCTGCGCCGCCTGGCTGGCCGGCAGACGGTCGATCTGCTTGCCGTCGAGCAGATAATGGGTGCAGACCTTGATCTCTTTGAAGCCATCGAGAATGTCGAGCTTGGTCAGTGCAATGCCATCGATGCCCGACGTTTTCACCGTCTGGCGGACAAGCACGGCATCGAACCAGCCGCAGCGGCGCGCGCGCCCCGTGACCGTGCCGAATTCATGGCCCCTCTCGCCGATCAGCTTGCCGATCTCGTCCTGCAATTCGGTCGGGAACGGGCCGCCGCCGACGCGCGTCGTATAGGCCTTGGCAATGCCCAGCACATAGCCGATGGCGCGCGGACCCATGCCGGAGCCCGAAGCCGCATTGGCAGATGTCGTGTTGGAAGAGGTCACAAAGGGATAGGTGCCGTGATCGACATCGAGCAATGCGCCCTGCGCACCCTCGAACAGGATGCGCTTGCCCTGGCGGCGCATGATGTCGAGCAATTCCCAGGTCGCATCCATATAGGGGAGCACCTGCGGGGCGATGGACAGAAGTTCCTCGCGCAGAGCGGCGGGATCGATTTCTGGCAGTCCAAGGCCACGGCGCAGCGGATTGTGGTGGGCAAGCAGGCGCGCGATCTTGTCGTCGAGATTGTTCGGCTCGGCGAGATCCATCACGCGGATCGAGCGACGGCCGACCTTGTCCTCATAGGCCGGGCCGATGCCACGCATCGTTGTGCCGATCTTGGTGCCGCCGGTGGCCGCCGATTCGCGATGTGCATCGAGCTCGCGATGAATGGACAGAATGAGCGGCGCATTTTCAGCCAGCTTCAGATTATGCGGGCCGACATCGACGCCCTGCGCGCGGATCTGGCCGATTTCCTTGACGAGATGATAGGGGTCGACAACGACGCCATTGCCGATCACCGAGATCTTGCCCTCGCGCACAATGCCCGAGGGAAGCAGCGAGAGCTTGTAGACCTTGCCGTCGATGACAAGCGTGTGGCCGGCATTATGGCCGCCCTGAAAACGGACGACGACATCGGCCTCGATCGACAGCCAGTCGACAATCTTGCCTTTACCCTCATCGCCCCATTGGGCGCCGACGACCACAACATTCGCCATGATGATTTCGCTCTTTCGTCTGCGCGCTTCGCCCGACCGGCTGCCCGCGCCTTGCGCGGAACCGGCCCGCGACACAAGCAAAACCCCGGCACAAAGGCCGGGGCTCATTGCTGGAATGGATTACCGAATTGCGGCCCAAGAGGCAAGGCAAACCGTAGCCAAAGCCACCACCCAGGGAGCAAAAGAGGCAGGCCTGCGACTTGCTTTCTGGGCGCCCATCCGGCACTCGATGGACCCCGATCCGGATTGCGCCCTTGCCAAACGACCAGCCAGACACGAGCCGCCTGCCCTACAAGGCCTGGATCCTGCTGGTCCTGACCGCCCTTTTCTGGGCCGGCAATGTGGTGGCCTCGCGCAATGGCGTGGGCGAAATCTCGCCGATGGTTCTGGTGACAATCCGCTGGGGCCTTGTCAGCCTCATCATGCTGACCCTGTCCTGGCGCCAGCTTGTTGCCGATTGGCCGGCCCTGCGCAGCCATTGGAAACTGGTGGCGCTGATGGCGACATTCGGCTTCACCGGCTATCAGGCGCTTTATTTTACCGCCGCCCAGCATACGAGCGGCATGCATCTGGCCATTCTGCAGGGCATTGCGCCCGCCTTCATTTTCGCCGGCGCCTGGATTTGCTACGGCACACCCATCGGGCTTGTGCGCGCCATCGGCCTCGTGCTGACCATGCTCGGTGTTGCAACCGTGGCCACCCGCGGCGAACCGATGCGCCTGTCGGCGCTCGATCTGAACATGGGCGATGCCGCCATGGTTCTCGCCTCGCTGTTTTACGCCGGCTATACAGTGGCCTTGCGCAAGCGGCCGGCTGTTTCCGCGCTCGGCTTTTTCACCTGCCTGTCGATGTTTGCCACACTCTCATCGCTGCCCTTGCTGGCCGTCGAAATGGCGCAGGACGCGGCGCAATGGCCGAGCCCAAAAGGCTGGATTGTGGTCGCCTATATTGTGATCTTTCCCTCGCTTCTGGCGCAGATTTTCTTCATCCGCGGCGTCGCCGCCATCGGACCTGGACGCGCCAGCCTGTTTTACAATCTCGTCCCGGTGCTGGGCGCCATCATGGCCGTCACACTGCTGGGCGAACCTTTCGCCGCCTATCATGCCGCAGCACTTGGCCTGTCGATGGGCGGCATTCTGATTGCCGAGACGCTTGGCGGGCGGAAGTTTTGATCAGTCGAACAGATCGCGATTCCCCGCAGCCGCGCGCGCCTGCAAAAGAATATCCGCCATCGTATCCGTAACTTCTTCAGAAGCCTCAGAATGCGCCAAGGCATTGCGCATGCGCTGCAGCTGTTCGTCGCGGGAGAGATTGCGCCAAGCTTCCAGCTCCGCATTATTGGGCGTTGCAGAAGGCATCACCTGAGAAAGCGCGTGTGCATCGGACATGGCTGCAAAATAGCAAAGGAGCCGGATTTGACCCAACCCCCTGCCTACAGCTTGCTCTTCGCCGTCGCAAAGGCCCAATCGAGCCAGCCCGTCAGCGCGCTGACATCGCTTGTCTCGACAGTTGCCCCGCACCAGATGCGCAGGCCAGAAGGTGCATCGCGATAGGAATCGATGTCATAGGCGATCTTTTCCTCTTCCAGCAGAGCCGCGACTTTCTTGGCGAAAGCGGCCTGCCGGTCTTCTGAGAGCGCCGTGATGGCCGGATCGACAATGCGCAGACACACGCTCGTATTGGAGCGCGTTTGCGGCACGCGGGCGAGAAAATCGACCCAAGGCGTGCGCGCAGCCCAATCGGCAATAGCCTTCAGATTGGCGTCAGCGCGCGCAATGAGACCATCGAGTCCGCCGATTGATTTCGCCCAATGAAGCGCATCGAGATAATCCTCATTGCACAGCATGGAGGGCGTGTTGATTGTGTCGCCGACGAAAATGCCCTCGATGATTTTTCCATTATTGGTGAGACGGAAAATCTTCGGCATCGGCCATGATGGCGTGTAGCTTTCAAGACGCTCGGCGGCGCGCGGCGACAAGATCAACATGCCATGCGCACCTTCTCCGCCAAGCACTTTCTGCCAGGAGAAAGTGACGACATCGAGTTTTGGCCAATCGAGGCGCTGGGCGAAAGCGGCTGACGTCGCATCGCAAATCGTCAGGCCCTTGCGGTCGGCTGGAATGAAATCGCCATTGGGCACACGCACGCCCGAGGTCGTGCCGTTCCAGGTGAAGACAACATCGCGATCAAAATCAATCTGCGCGAGATCGGGCAGGTCGCCATATTCGGCCTTGATGACGCGCGTGTCCTTGATCTTGAGCTGTTTCAGAACGTCGGCAACCCAGGTCTCGCCGAAACTCTCCCACGCCACCATGTCGACGCCGCGCGCGCCCAGCAGCGACCACATGGCCATTTCGACCGCGCCCGTGTCAGACGCCGGCACAATGCCGATGCGATAATCGGCGGGGACGCCGAGAATTTCGCGCGTCAGGTCGATGGCGGCTTTCAGCTTGACCTTGCCGACAGGCGCGCGATGCGAACGGCCGGCGGGCACGCCAGCCAGGGCTGCGGGTGTCCAGCCGGGACGCTTGGCGCAGGGGCCTGAGGAAAAGTTCGGATTGGCCGTCCGCACTTTTGGCTTTTCGATCGCTGCCATATCGCTTCATCCTCTGGCGGGGGCGCGAGCCCTAGCTCGTCCATGCTCGTAGATGGACTTCGCCTATGCGGGCGCGGCAGGCAGGTCAAGTCAGCAGCGGCTATCGCAACACATATCGCAGACCGGCGCGGATTTCATGCCCGTCAGCCCGCCCGCGCAGGAAATTGGTCGGCATCTGGCCAGAATGGGCGGCCTCGGGCCGAGCGCCGATAAAATTCACATAACTATAGCCAAGATCGAATGTCTGTTGCCCCGCGCGGTCGAGACTCCTGCCCGCGATCATGGCGAATTGGGAAACGGCGGTCACGCTCCGGCTGCCGGCCCGGCGCGCCGTCGCCCGCCCGGCGCGGCTGGTGAAACCCTGATCCTGCAATTCGCCGAAGGGATTCTCCGACGGCGTCTCCGGCTCGAAGGCAAGGCCGATCTGGAAGGCGAGATCGGGATCGGCGCGAACGGCGGCCAATTGGAACCCCAGCGA
>CANHAW010000186.1 GCA_947458675.1 Beijerinckiaceae bacterium | reverse complement strand
GTCGGTCACGCCAGCGGCGGAATTGGTTGTCGCATTTGCAGGATAAATTTTGACGCCGGTAAAAATGCCCTGCTTGAACCCATATTCGACATCGTCGGGATCGGTATCGTCGGTCATGTAGCAGGTCATGAGCGGCGTGAATTTCGTATCTTTCGGCAGCACGGCCATGGCGCGCTCGCGATAGGCGGCACCATCTTTGGATGTGAGCACGGGCGGCAGCAAATTCGGCATCAAAATCGCCCGGCCGAAACAGCGCGCAGTCTGCGGCAGAGAAGCTTTCAGCATATGGCCATCGCGGACATGCAAGTGCCAGTCGTCAGGCCTGATGATCGTGATCCGTTGCGTCATTTTCCTGCTCTCGTTCAATGTTCTGCGCCATGAACCATGGCGATAATGTCATGCGGCGCGATGGGTGTTTTAACGATGCGTGCCTTGAAAGGTGAAAGGGCATCCTCAACCGCAGAAGCAATTGCAGCGGTCATCGGGATAACACCCGTCTCACCGACGCCTTTGACACCCAATTCGTTCAGCGGCGTCGGCGATTCCTGATGGACGAGGCGAATACGCGCCGGCGCCTCAGTCGAGGTGACGAGCAAATATTCACCCAATGTCATGGAGATCGGCTGCGCATTTTCATCGAAGGACATTTGCTCGTAAAGCGCATTGCCCAAGCCATGAACAATGCCGCCGACGATCTGTCCCTCGACAATCTGCGGATGAATCATGCGACCGCAATCATGCGACAAAACAACATCGCGCACGATCACCTGCCCGGTCGAAATATCGACTTCGACTTCGACAACGGCCGAACCATTAGCATATGTCATGTCATTGATGATCACGCGCTCGGTGGCCTCAAGCCCAGGCGAGACGCCGCCGGGAATATAATAGCCCGGCAATCCGGCAACTGCGCGCGCGACCTCGCCAAGCGACACCGAGGCTCCGCCTTCGCCACGCACGCGAATGCGATTGCCTTCGATCTCCAGGGCCTGTTCGCCAACATCAAGCATATGAGAAGCAACCGTCAGGGCTTTCTTGCGCACCGCAAGCGCGGCTGCATGGGCGGACGCGCCCGCCATCACGGCCTGACGGCTGTTGAAACCGCCCATGCCGAGCTCGATTGTCCCCGTATCGCCGGCAGAAATAACGAGATTGGCGACATCGGCCCCCAATTGTTCGGCAACCACCTGAGCGATCATCGTCTTGGTGCTTTGCCCCATGGCGGCAGCGCCTGTTGCAACATGGATGCGCCCATTTTCCATCACGCGAATACTGACCGGCTCGAAAGGCCCGCGACCCGTGCCTTCGACATAATTGGCCAAGCCAATGCCGAGATAAATGCCCTGCTCACGCGCTTGCGCCTGACGGCGGGGGAAATCATCCCAGCCTGCCTCTTCCAGCGCTTGCTGCTGGCTGCGTGGAAAATTGCCGCTGTCGAGAACAACCTGCATGCCGCCGCGCGTGCGCATGGGCGTTGCATAAGGCATGCGATCGGCCGGCACGAGATTGCGACGGCGCAATTCCGCGCGTTCAATACAAAGCTCCTGCGCCACTTTGTCGAGAAGGCGCTCCATCACAAACACAGCCTGCGGCTGGCCTGCACCTCGGATCGGCGTCACAGATGTTTTGTTGGTGACCGCCAGTTTGATGTCGAGTTTCAGGGCGGGAACCATATAGGCCAAAGTCAGCGCGGCAGCCGAACCGTAAGGCACATTGACGCCGCGGGCCGTATAAGCGCCGTGATCATGGATCAATTCGCCGCGCAGACCCAGAATGCGCCCTTGTGCATCAACGGCAATATCCATCGCCCAGACTTGATCGCGCTCCTGCGTCGTGGCGACAAAATGTTCGCGGCGATCCTCAATCCATTTGACCGGATGTTTGAGATGAAGAGCGGCGAGAACGACGAGCGCCTCTTCCGGATAAAAGACAAGCTTGGGACCAAAACCACCGCCGACATCGGGCGTGATCACGCGAAGACGGTTCTCGTCAATATTCAACAGGTCGCTTAAATAGCGCTTGGCCGCATGCGGCGTCTGTGTGGATGACCAGACGACGAGCTGGTCCTGCAGATCGTCATAATGAGCGACAACACCGCGGCATTCCATTGAGTGAGCGACACCACGATGCTGCGTGAATGTTTCGCTGAAAACATGCGCGGCAGAACTAAACGCCGCATCCGTGTCGCCATAATTGAAGTCGAACTGTGCGGCCAGATTATGCGTGGCTGTTGAATGCGCCACCGGCGCATCGGGCGACAAAGCATCGACGCAATTGGCGACCGCAGGCAGCGTGTCGTAATCGACCATCACCAAGGCCGCCGCATCTTCCGCGACATAACGGTTGCTGGCGATGACCACGGCCACGGCCTCGCCGACATGCACCACCTCGGCCTCCGCGAGAATGGGCCGGTGCAATTCAAGCCGGTAGCTTGGACTGGGAAGTGCCACGCGAAGCAAATTTTCGGTCACGCGACCGGCAAGATCGGCCGCGGTCCAGATTGCATGAACGCCGGGCACCTCGCAGGCCGCCGACGTATCGATGCCAGTGATTTTTGCATGAGCATGGGGGCTGCGCACGAAAGCCAAATGCAGCATTTCGGGCATCTGGATATCGTCAACGAAACGCGCCTTACCGGTCAACAATGCCGGGTCTTCCAGGCGCCTGATATTTTGCCCGAACACGCTACCCATGGACGCCGCCCCTTCCAGAAATCCGGCGGGAGATTATTGTTTTTCGGTGAGTATCAAACGGGGACGAGCTTGTCACGAAAATTGTTCGGCGTTACAATTTTCGGACAGTTCGCCATTTCTAGGCTCAGGCCGGATCCGGTGGGACTGCCCTGGCGGCCACGACCGCCAGAGGGGTTTTAACATTGTCATGTGCGGGAGACGCCGGTGCCAGAGATGCAGCGCAAGAAGCAAAGCCAGGATTTGCGCGATTGGCTGAAACAGATGGAAGCTGCCGGCGAGCTCATTAACGTCAAGGGCGCCGACCGCGAGGCTGAGATCGGCGGCATTATCGACATTGCCATGCGCAAAATGGGCCGCCCGGCGGTGCTTTTCGATGATGTGCCGGGCTATAAGCCGGGCTTCCGCGTGCTGGCCAATCTGCTCACCTCCGTAAAGCGCATCGCCCTCACCTTGGGCCTACCGGCCAATACGTCCCAGGTCGATCTGGTCCGTTTCTGGCGCGACTATATGCGCGATGCCCCCACTATTGCGCCGGTCGAGGTCAATACCGGCGCCCTTCTCGACAATGCGTTTGAAGGCGACGACATCAACCTGCTCGATATCCCTGCCCCGCGCTGGCATGAGGGCGACGGCGGCTATTTCATCGGCACCGGCTGCATGGTCATCATGAAAGACCCGGAAACCGGCTGGGTGAATTACGGCGCCTATCGCGTTCAGGCGCAGGACAAGAAAACCGCGTCGGTGATGATCTCCAAGGGCAAGCACGGCGACATTCTGATGCGCAAGTATCACGATGCCGGAAAGCCCTGCCCGATCGCCGTGGTCGTGGGCGTCCATCCCGGCCTCTTCGCTGTGGCGGGCCTTGAAATCCCCTATGGCAAGAATGAATTCGATGCCGCCGGCGGCCTGATTGGCGAGCCGGTCCGCATCATCCGCGGCCCAGTCACGGGCCTGCCGATCCCGGCAGAGGCCGAAATTGCCTTCGAAGGCTTCGTCCACAAGGATGACCTCATCGATGAAGGCCCGCTTGGCGAATGGACCGGCTATTATGCGGGCGGCCGCGCCGACCGCCCTGCCATCCGCATCGAGCGGCTCTGGTACCGCAATAATCCCATCCTGACCGGGGCCATTCCGGGCATTCCGCCCAATGACGATACATTCTACCGCGGCACGGCACGCGCCGGCGTCGTCTGGCATGAATTGGAGGCCGCTGGCGTCCCCGAAGTCCGGGGTGTCTGGTCTCACGAGGCAGGCGGCAGCCGCATGTGGCTGACCGTCTCCATCAAGCAAATGTATGCCGGCCATTCAAAACAGGCGGGCCTGATCGCCTCGCAATGCCATGCGGGTGCCTATGCCAATCGCGTCGTGGTGGTTGTCGATGAGGATATCGACCCGGCCGATATGGACAAAGTCGTCTGGGCCATGTGCACACGCTGCGACCCGAAGGATGACATTCAGATCCTCAACGGATGCTGGAGCACCCATCTCGATCCCATGTCCTACCCATCGGACAAGCATAATATGAACTCGCGTGTCGTGATCGATGCCTGCACACCCTGGAACAGGCGCGATACATGGCCGGCCGTGGTGAAAAACAGCGACAAGCTGGAAAAGCAGGTGCGCGAGCGCTTCGGCCATTTCCTCCCGCAGGATTGGTGAGACAAAGGGGCCGGTCCAAACCGGCCCCTTTGCACTAGGCCGGCAGCCCTTTGACCAATTGCCAGTCTTCTTGATGCACGCATAAAAAGACACGGCCGAAACCAGAACAGATGTCACGCCGCTCGGAGATGAGGAGTAAGTCCTATGACCTTTCGCTCCGATGAAATAGGAAACCGACTCAAGGCCTACCGCCTTGGCTCAGGACTGAGTGCCGAAGAAATCGCCAACAAGCTTGGCATTTCGCGCACTGCCCTCTATCGATTCGAAAAAGGCGAGCTTGCCAAAATCGACACGCTCGACCGTTTGGCGGAACTTCTTGGCGTCTCGATCCCCACTTTGTTCGGCGTCGGCATTGAATATATCCCGACTGCCGTCACTTATTTCGAGCGTGTTCGTCAGCTGGAAGAAAGCGCCGAACATATTGTTGTTCTGGCGGGGCCGATTTCGTTTCTTCTCGCCTCCGATACATTCTTGCCAACCCTCCAGGACGTGCTGACAGAAAACATCAGCAAGAATTCGCTCGACCGGACGCGCGCGCTGAATGACATTCCGACGATCATCGACATTCTGCAGCAACGCAAAAACAGCTACCGCCAGCGCATG
>CANHAW010000185.1 GCA_947458675.1 Beijerinckiaceae bacterium | reverse complement strand
GCGCGCAGCTTTTCAGGATCGGCATTGATGGCACGCAATTCATCATAAAATTTGGCGCGCTCAGCGGGATCTTTCTGCTCGATATTCTTTTTGTTCTCGATGGTCTGGCGCTGCAGATATTCCTGCGCGACGGTGCGACGCTGGCGATCGTAGAGATCGAGCAGAGCGTCGCTCTCGCCCTCGTGCCAGATGCGCGCCAGCTTGTCGACGAGATTGAAGGAATCGTGGATGCCGAAATTCATCCCCATGCCGCCTAGCGGATTGTTGATATGCGCGGCATCGCCCGCCAGCAGCAGGCGGCCGTCGCGATAGCAGGTCGCAACGCGCTGATGCACCTGATAGAGATTGCGGTGCTGAATGTCGTAGACGCCGTCTTTCTTCTGAAAGCCCTGGATGCGTTTCTGGATCGAGGCTTCGTCGAACAATTCTTCTTCGCTCGCACCCTCGGCTGCCGGAAAGAGAATGCGCCACAGGCCTTTTCCGTCATAGCCCGTCACTTTGAAAAGCGCGCACCATTCTTCCGGATCGGCAATATAATTGGTCAGCGCATAACCGTGCTGGCCGAAATCATATTTGGTCGAGAGCACGAGGAAGCGTTCTTCCCAGGTGAATCCCTCAAAGCCGACATTCATCGACTTGCGCACCTGGCTGCGCCCGCCATCCGTGCCGATCATCCATGAGCCGCGAAAGGTCTTTTCGCCATCCGGCGTCTCAACAATGGCAATCGCCTCATCGCCATCCTGCGTGACGCTGGCGACGCGATGGTTGTTGAGGATCTCGAAGCCGGAATATTTCTGCAATTCCTCGCGCAGAATATGCGACAGCTTGTGCTGCTCGAGCATGATGCGGAATGGATAGCGAGTATCGTCTTTCAGCGCGCTCAGATAGAAATCGGCGATCAATCCCTGACGGCGGTCGCGATAATGATAATTGGGCACTTTATAGCCCTGTTCGATCATGCGGGCGGTGACGCCGCTCTCTTCGAACATTTCGAGCGATGGGGGATGGATCGTGCCGGCGCGCGGATCCTCAAAAATCGAGGCACCCGCCTCGAACAGGATGAAGGGAATTTTCGCCCGCGCCAGATTGAGCGCCGTCGTATAGCCGACAGGGCCGGCGCCGGAGACGAGGACGGGCTTTCTGCTTGTCATGACTTTTGCTTTCCTCAGAACCGTTCGAGCAGCCAGCCGCGCCCGAAAATCTTGTCGTTGATGCCCTGTGCGCGAAGCGCATGCCAGATGGTCGCGACATTGATCGGGATGATCGGCTTGGCCAATTGTTTTTCAAGCGTGGGAAAAATATCGAGGCCCGAAAGATTGGTGCCGGCCTGCACGATACAATCGACATTGGAGCCATCGAGCTCGTGCAAAATCGTATCGATGATTTCTTTGGGCGGCGTATGGGCGATGGAAGTCGCGCTGTCGCATTTCAAACCGACAACCTTGGTGACATTATAGCCCGATTCCTCAAGGAAACGGTGCACCTGCTCGTCGCCCACACTCTGATAGGGCGTCAAAGCCGCAATGTTTTTCGCACCAAAAGAATCGATTGCATCTTTCAGCGCCGCCGCGCCGCTCGTCAGCCCCATATTCGGGCCGATATAATCGCGCAGCCGCGCCTCGAATTCGACATTGCCTTCGAGCCCGCCCCAAAAGGTCTCGGCCGACATGCCCATCATAATATAGCTGGGCTCGCATGTCATAATGTCGCGCATGGCATCGGGGATCGTCTCGCGGATCGCATCGATGAAGGCGAGAAACATATTGTCGCTCGACAGATCCGGCTGGCTGACGAAGAAGCGCGCAAAATGCCAAGTGACGCCCGGCGGAATGATGCGCTGGCAATCATATTCCACGCCAATATTGGTGGAGGGAATGATCACCCCGATCCGCGCGCGTTTGCCGATCCAGGGTTCTTGGGGCTTTGGCATGGCTGTTCCTGCGTCAGGCAAATATTCGACGCAGGACTTATAGGGGTGCGATCCCGCCAGGGGAAGAGGCGGCAGGCTGACCTGCCGCCCCAAAATGTCACATGCCCGAGGCGGTGATGCGCTGTGTGCGCTCGATCACTTTTTCCGGAAATTTATGCAGCCGCTCGACCAGAGCCTGCACATCCTCGCCGCCCATAAAGTCGATCTCGAGATCGAGCCTCTTGGCAAAGGCGATCAGCTCGGGATCTTTCATCGCATTGCGGAAGCCTGTGCGCAAAGTGGCGACAATGGTGGGCGGTGTGCCGGGCGGGGCAACGAAGGGTCGGCCCATGGCCTGGCGGGCGAAGACGAGTTCGAGAACCTGGCGGTCTTCCTCGCCCTTCACCAGATCCATCACCAGCGGCAGGTCCGGCAATTCGGGATGTTTGCGCAGGCCCAGCTGCAGAATGTTTTTCAGCTTGCCGGTGCGCAGCATTTCAGCGCTGCCTGTGCGGGCTGCCGACCATGAATAGCCGAGCAATCCATCGACCTCGCCGCGCTCGAGACTGAGCAGAATTTCATTCGTGCCGGGATAGCCCGAAATGATCTTCATATTCGCGCCGAAAACCGAATTCATGATGATCGAGAAAATATGCAGATCGCTGGAGGCGCCAGCCGAGCCCACCACAAAGGCTTTGCCGGCCAGAACTTCCTGCAGATTTTTCACCGGAGCGACATCGGAGATAAAGAAGCCGCTGACCTCATTGTTCATGCTGCCGATCCATTGCATCTGCGTCGCATCGAAACGCGCCGCTGATTTCTGGCCGAAGACCAGACGGTCCATCGCGACACCGCGCCCGACATGGCCGAGTTCCGTGCCATCCTTGGCGGCCACCTGGGCAATGTAATTGGCCGCCGTCATTGAGCCGCCGCCCGGCTTGTTGGTGACGATCACTGTGGGTGCGCCGGGCAGGTGGCGGCCCAATACGGAGGCGAGCGCGCGCGCATAAGTGTCATAGCCAATGCCGGTTGTCGGCGAGAAGCCGACATGGATCGTCACTTGCTTGCCTTTGAAATCCTGCGCTGCGGCCGGCGACAATGCCGCGAAACATGCGAATGCAATCCCCAAAATGCGTTTCGACATATCTTTCTCCCTTGGCGAATTCTATGGCGTGTCAGAAACCTGCCTTGCCCAGTTCTTCAACGGCTTTGGCCTGGATATGTTTGGGCGCATCCAGCGCCAGCGCGATCAGCTCGACGATTTTCTCTGGCGCAAGATAAGCAATATCGAGGCCCATTTTCTCGGCTTCCGCTTTGACTTCCGCATCGTCGAGCGTGGCCTTGAAGGCGCTGCGCAGAGCAGCAAGCCGATCCTGCGGCACGCCGGGCGGGCCGGCGAATGGACGATTATAGACCTGCGTCGACAGAATGACTTTCAGCGCTTCCTTATTGTCGCCCGCCGGAATGAGATCCATCAGGAAGGGAACGCCCATTGTCTGCAATTCAGGCTGTGGCTGAATGGCAATATCGATGGCGGGTTTGGCGACGCCGCGCGCAAACATGTCGCGCCCGTTGACGCGTGCGCCATCCCACGACCAGCCGCACAGGCCCGAAACTTCGCCGGCTTCCATCGCGACTTGCACATTGGAGGTCGATTGATAGCCGGCGACAATCTTGAATTTGGTGCCGCCGATTGAATTGAGAATGGTCGGGATGATGACGGGCGAGCCCGATGTCGCGCCGATGATAATCTCGCGCGAGAAAAGATCCTGCGGCTTGGCATCCCGTGCATTGCCCGAAAGAGCGCAAATGGTGGAGGCAATCGACATATTGCCGATCCAGGAAAATTTACGCACGTCAAATTTCACCGCCTGCGTGTTGGCAAGCTGGTTCAAAGTGATCGTGTTCTGGAAAATGCCGAGATTGAGACCGTCTGGAGCGGCAATCGAAAAGAGATGATTGGCCGCTGTAATGCCGCCTGCGCCCGGCATGTTGCGCACGACCATGGTCGGCTGTCCGGGAACGAATTTTCCATAAAAGCGGGCCAGAAAACGCGTGTAGAGATCATAGCCGCCGCCAACGCCCGAGGGCACGATCAAGGAAACCTGTTTGCCGCGGTAGAAATCTGTCACCGCATCGGCTGCTGCAGGTGCGGCCAAACAGACGGACGCGGCCAGTGCGGCGCTCGTCGCAAACAATCGGTATCCGATCATGCTGCATCTCCCCATTGCTGTCCCAGGCTTCGGCTCTGGCGGCCGGATCTGCTAATTTAGACATGCGAGCGGGGGCTTTGGCAATCTGTTCGCGAATACGGAACAGGTCTGCGCCGGCAGTTGCAAAGATTGCACCCCATTGGCTGCTGTGCTTAGTTCAAGTGACAAAAGGGAACGGCCGGAATCGGCGTATCTGAGAGGGAGGAGAATGAAACCCGCGCCATTCGGCTATCACGATCCGTCGAGCATTGCGGACGCCGTGCGTCTGCTTGCACAATTTGAAAATGCCAGGCCGCTGGCCGGGGGCCAGTCGCTGGTCCCGATGATGAATTTTCGCTATGCGACGCCCGATCATCTGATCGATCTCAATGGCATTGCAGAACTCTCGGCCATATCGGTTGGCAAGAAAATCACGCTCGGCGCCATGACACGTCAGCGCGATGTGGAATTTTCGTCAGACATACGCTCAGCCTGTCCCATCCTGCATGAAGCCTTGCTCAATATCGGCCATCGCCAGACGCGCAATCGCGGCACGATTGGCGGATCTTTGTGCAATCTCGATCCGTCTGCTGAAATTCCAGCCATGATGATGCTGCATGATGCGCAGCTGACAGCGCAATCGATCCGTGGCGCGCGCGACATTGCCATGGCAGATTTTGCACTGGGCTTTATGACGACGGCGCTGGAGCCCGATGAAATGCTGGTGCGCGTTTCTTTCGATGTTTGGGCGCGCCCGTATGGCTATGGTTTTTGCGAATATGCCCGCCGCCACGGCGATTATGCCATTGCCAGCGCCGGCGTGCTGATCGCGCCCGATGCGCGTGGCTGTGTGGC
>CANHAW010000184.1 GCA_947458675.1 Beijerinckiaceae bacterium | reverse complement strand
TGGACTTCCGCGGAAATCTGAACGATCTCGGCCGCATCCTGATCACCTCGCCCGGCACTCCGCCGGAACGACTTGCTTTCTTCCGTGCGGCAGTCAAGCGCGCGCTGACAAATCCCGATCTTATTGCCGAAGGCGAAAAGACGCAGCGTTTCGTCGCCTACCAGCCGCCTGAACAGGCTTTGGAAATTACACGCAAGGTTCTCTCTGGCATTACCCCCGAGCAGAAGAAGACCCTGCGAGAGGTCATTTTCAAAAATTAAAGGTCACTTTGTCGTGTCGCGATCCTGGGCGTGGAGGAATTGGGCAAAATCCTCCCGCCCTGCCCGGCTTGCGCCTTCCTGAGGCTCGTTCTAGCCTGCTTCTCAAGAGAGCCGAACGAGCTCCATCAGGGAGGAAGGTATGCCAGCCAAATTGCGCATCCTGTCGAGAATAGCGACGCTGGTTTTTGCGGCCGCACTTGCCTCTTCGGCGAGCGCCACTGAGAGCAAGCCATCTCCTCAAGCCGAGTTTTTCAAGGGCAAGACCGTTCGTCTCGTAAACGGGGGAGCCGCGGGAAGCGGATATGATCTTTATTCCCGTATGCTCGCGCCCTGGCTGACCAAACATCTTGGCACGACGGTGATTGTGGAATCGCGTCCGGGCGCCGGCATGATGACAGCCATGAATCACGTCTGGAATTCAGCGCCTGATGGATTGACGATAATGCTGGCGCCAGGCGAAGGCGCCGTCTTCGCCAAACTGACCGACGATCCCGCACTGCGTTTCGATCTGACGAAATTTCCAATTCTGGCGCGTGTGAACACAGCACCTCGGGTCCTGATCGTTTTCCCGAACGGTCCCTACAAGAAAATGGCCGATTTCGCCAAGCCGCAAAAGCCAATCTTCATCGGCGCCAATGGCAAGACCGACGGCACGGCCGACACAAGCGCGGTCATGTGCCATGCGCTGAAGATCCCTTGCAAGATCATGATCGGCTATCCATCCTCCAAGGAGTTTTCGATGGCCGCCATTCGCGGCGAAGTGGATGGCACGGTTCTCGTGGACGATTCCGCGTCTCGTTATTCAGACGGCGGCCAGTTGGTTCCGCTTGCGGTTATATCGCGTGAACGCGCGCCGCTCATGCCAAATGTCCCGACGATCTTCGAAGAATTGACCCTCGATGCCGAGGCGCAATGGTGGCTCGATTTCCGCGATGATTTACGCAAGATCGGTCGCCTGCTCATCGTCCCACCAGGAATGGATCAACAGCGCTTGGCCTATCTGCGCGACGTCATGAAAAAAGTTTTGACCGACCCTGAAGCTCTCGCCGAATTCTCAGCACGCAATCAACCTGCCCTTTATGGCGACCCCGGTGAGATCGAAAAACTTGTCACACGCGCGCTCGATGGCTCCATCGGCGCGGAGCGGCTAAAGGAATTGCGCCATATCATCACGGAAAAATTCTATTGAATTGAACGGCGGCGATCAGAAATTGCTGCACGGGTTGAATCAATGGCTAGCATCAGCGCACTCATCGTGCGCGTATTGGTCAAACCCCTTCGGGTGAAACGGATCGACTGCCGCACAAGCTCATCAAGCGCGAGCGTCACTTTTTCCAGCTCTTCGGAGTTGGAACATGTTCTTGCTTTTGCCAAAAGCGCGGAGAGTTCTTCGAGAACCTCGTCGACAGCCTCGCGTTTTCTGCGCGCAAAGAACTGGCCGACCCATGCCATGGCGGAGGTCACGCCGCCGCCGGCAAATAATCCAAGCCAAAGCCAGTCACCCCAGCGATCCATAAAGGTCAATTGCTCGCGATTGAGGTAATCAACCGAGCCAGGGTGAACGGGCAAAGCTGCGCTGGTGGCACTGTCTGGATCTGGTGCTTTGAGATTGTTGATCGTCGCCGTCGCATTTGAAATCCGCGATCTTAATCGAAAGAGCTGCGCCGTGAGTTCGGAGATCGGGCCACGATCAGCCTTACTTGCTGCCATCAGGCGATAAGAGACCCCAATGGTTGTCAATTCTTCGCCGGGCTGTTTGGGGCGCCCCCCGAATGCGCCTGCCGGAATTTTCATCGTCGTGAAAACAGGCATACGCAGTGAAATTGCTTCGGCTTCATCGACCGGCAAAATATGGATTTCACTGCCCGCTGCACGAGCGAAACTGCGAATAAGAGCGCCAGCTTCGGAACTCACCGGCGTGCCAAGAAAGGCAATAGCATCGATCTGACGCGCACTGACAAGGGAGGCAACCTGAGTGGCGGAAACACGCGACAGTCTCAAATTACTCTCGTTGATTTCATACCTGCCAAGCATGCGTAGCATCAAATCGCGATCTGGATCTTGCATGTCGACAAGAGCAAGCCTCTTTCCTGCAAGACCTGCAATATCGGAAATCTTTCTGGCCAAGGGCGCAGCGATAATCAGCGCCTCCTCTCGCAGGATTGCGACAGTCATCCCATTATCTGGAAGCACGACATCAGGACGCAAAACTGCCAGCGGAACCTTGCCGCTCTGAAGGGCCATGGCGGCCTCCTGATAGGATTCAAAGGAGACGGGAATAATGCTTATGGCGCTACCTGTGTCCTTCAGCGCCGTAGAAAATGCATCGATGAGCGTATATTCGCTCCCGCTATGACCAACGACAGCAACACGAAACTGGGACGGGCGCATGAGGTACCAATACAAAGCTGTACCGGCGACGACCAAACCAACAAAACCAAGAATGGCGAGGGCGTAGAATATTTCCCTACGCGTGCGTCTCATTGAACGCGCCTCTGGAAGCAAAATGCCGTCTTGAAACAGATGAGACCATGCACGCGCGCGCAGAAACCATTCTCTTCTCTTTCGCCTCAAATGCGGCAAAGCCCAAGTCCTGCATCTACTATCCGACACATAATATCTTTTGAAATGATCCGAGGTTCCTCATAAGGCGAGCGCAATCGGCAAGCTGGCCTATGGACGCCTCTCCCGCTATTCAAGTGAATATAAGGATGAAGAATCGCGGCGGGGGACCGGATCGGAATGCAGGCGGATCAGGATAGCGCTAAACCGACACAAGCTGCGGGAAGCACCCGGACCAATTATGCGCTCGCGGTATTTCTTCTGGGTGGCGGCATTATCGCCTCGGCGCAGCTCGGCAAGGCTTTTGTTGCCATGCCGCTGATCCAGCAGGAAATGGCGCTTCCGATTACAATCGTCTCGCTCATCATCGCGACCTTCGCAACGCTTGGGGCCGGGCTCGGCATGGGGACTGGACTGATCGCCCGGCGGGTCGGCCCACGCCGCTCATTGATTGCCGGCATGTGCATTATGGCGGCAGGAAGCCTCATTGGGGCCGCTGCACAAAGCCCCACACTTCTGATCGCCTCGCGCATTCTGGAGGGCGTCGGTTTTCTCGGCGTTGTCGTTGTCATACCCGGACTGATCGACCATGCAGCCAGCGGGCGGGATCGGAATTTCTTCTTCGGCCTCTGGGGTACATTCATGCCCGTGGGCACGGCGCTCATGCTTTTGATGGGCCCGGTTCTGCCACTCGTTGGCTGGCGCATGTTGTGGCTGTCCCAAGCCGGCGTCACCTTGGCCTATGCCTTCGCCGCCTTTCTGCTGATCCCGGCTTCCAGTCCCGCAGGAGCGCAGGCACCGGCATCGATTTTGGCAATGGCACGGAACGTTCTGAGAGACCGCGCGAGCGTCCTGCTCGCAGCGACTTTCGGGCTCTACACGTTTCAATATTTCATTCTGGCGGGCTTTCTGCCGGTGATCCTCGTGACGGCCCTCGGCCTTCCCATCCCCACAGCAACCCTGTTTACCGCCGGCGTCGTGACGGCCAATGCGGTCGGAAACATCTGCGCCGGGCTTTTGTCACGCGCCGGCTTTCCTTTGTGGATCAGCATGGGCGCATCGTTGACCTGTTACGCACTGACGGCGCCCCTGATCTATTCAACCGGCCTGCCCGCCTCCACCATCGCCCTTCTCGCGGGTCTGACATTGGGCGTGGCGGGTCTTTTGCCGGGTTCTATCTTTGCTGCCGTCCCACGGCTCGTGCCCCCTGAACTGGTCACGCCGACCATGGGGTTGATCCAGCAGTCGAGCAACATCGGGCAATTTCTTGGGCCCTTGGCAGCCGGTCTCTTCGTCCACGCCTTCGGGTGGCCCCCCATTCCGCTGCTGCTCATTCCCATGGTGATCGTGGGCCTGTTCGCGGTCGCAATGCTGCGGCCAAAACTGGCGGGCGAGCGGGGCTGATATGGACAAGCCGCGAGGGGGCGGCTACGAATCTCGTTAATCGATAACAAAAGCCGCAACGCGGCACAGGGAGGACATATGTTCGGGACCATGTCGCGCAGAAACGCAATGGCTGGCGCATTCGCCGCTTCTCTTTGTTTGATCGCCGGCCCGGCGCTCGCCCAGCAACCAAAACCCTCTTGGCTCGATGAAAGCCTTTTGCCCGCCGCCAAAGCCGAAGGCCAGGTGGTTGTTTATTCGACAACGAATGAACAGGAAGGTTTGCCGCTTTGGAAAATGTTCGAAGAGGCGACAGGCGTGAAAGTGCTTTATGTGCGCGCCTCCGATGCGCAAATCCTGTCACGCGTCATCATTGAAGCACGCGCGGGACAGCGCACGTGGGATATTGCGCAAACCGCCAATGTGCAGAAATTCCCGCAGGATTATCTGCTGGAATATGTGCCGCCGGAAGCCAAAAACCTGATGCCGGACGCGCGCGCCAAAAATAATCGCTGGTTCGGCGTTTACGCCAATTACAATACGCCTGCCTATAATACCAATCTGGTGAAGCGCGAGAATCTTCCGCAGCGCCTTGAGGATTTCGTCAAATTCCCTGAATTCGCCGGTCGTGTGGTGATCGACGATACGGATACGCCTTGGCTGGCAGCCATCTTCGACCATTACGGCGAGGCGCGGGCGCGACAAATTCTCACCGAGATTGCCACCAAATTGCGCCCGGTCGTGCTGGATGGACATCTGGCCATCGCACGCGCTGTCGGC
>CANHAW010000183.1 GCA_947458675.1 Beijerinckiaceae bacterium | reverse complement strand
CTGTAAACCGCTCTTAGACGATGTTGAGACACCGGCAGAAACCTTGGAGACACTCGCTTTCCTGACGCGGATGATTAATGATCGCCAAGGCGCAGAGGCACTTATGCATGCACGCGGACGTGTTATGTCGGGCAGTCGTGGTCATCAGCCCCTCGGGGATGCAGAGGATGCCTTTTTTAACAAGCGCCCGGAATTGATAGGCCCGTATCTTGCGGCGATGACCGCCGCACTTTTGGCGGCCTCCTACACGAGCAGCGGATTCGATGAGGCGTTTCGGACGCGCTTGGCCGAGATTTATGGCTCTGTAGAAGCCACGCTGGGTGAGGTCAGAAGCGATCTTCTGCGAACTGAAATATCCGGTGCGTTGCGGGAGATTTCAAAAAGTTTGAATACGTTCGCACTCGCGCCAGCTTAATAGCCTCGGCTAATCCTTGGCCTAGCCCAACCTAGAACTCATCTGCCACTCGCCCGTTGTCGCCCGGTTCAAACTGGAGGCAAGCCATGCAGATCAGGACAGGAATTTTGGCGCTCGCGGTTACGGCGAGCTTTGGCAATCTTGCCATGGCGCAGGATTATCGGCCCGACGATCGCTCGGGCGGCGGTTTTGTCGATCAGGGGCAGAGCCAGTCGGATAGCGGCGAGCATTATGACCCCAGCACGGGCGGGCGTTTCCCGCCCGATGACGGGGCCTGGCGCTATCAGCGCATGTATGACCCCTGGGTAGAGAGCGAT
Source organism: Beijerinckiaceae bacterium (assembly GCA_947458675.1). Classification (GTDB taxonomy): domain Bacteria; phylum Pseudomonadota; class Alphaproteobacteria; order Rhizobiales; family Beijerinckiaceae; genus Terripilifer. The sequence goes on along the minus strand of CANHAW010000183.1, from coordinate 4,264 downwards.
TACGATCGCTTCCAACGTTATCGGACCTGGGAGGCAGGCCCCTCCGGCCAGCGCCGGTAATCGGCTTTGAAGCGGCGGGGGGGCTCAGGCTGCCCCCGCCCCTCGTGAAAACTTGACTGGCCGGCGGGACCGACTAGGTGCATGGCAGTGACCTTGCGCTTTTATGGAAACCCATGCCTTCGACCGACGCTTTTCCTCTCGATCTGCCGCCCGGCTTTACCGCGCTGACTTTGCGCGAAAGCGGCGATGCTTTTGCCCATGCCAAGGCCGTTGCGGCCGAACAGGGGGCGGGCACGCTGGTCTGGGTGCGCCGTTACGATCTTCTGGAATTTGCCGTCGTGCTCGAGCCCGATGAGCCGCTGGCCTCCGCACGGCGCGCCCATTTCGCCTCCATGACCGCCATGGCGGATTCGATTGCCGCCCATTGTCCGCCCGAGCGCCAGGTTGAATTCCGCTGGCCGGACAGGATCCTCTTCGATGGCGGGCTTTTGGGCGGCATCAGGCTCGGCTGGCCGGACCATTGCGCCGAGGATGAAGTGCCCGAATGGCTGGTCACATCCATCATGCTGCGCACGGCCGATCTGGCCCATGTCGATACGGGTCTTGTGCCCGGCGCTGTGGCGCTCATGTCTGAAGGTTTTGAGATGATCGAAACCGAGGCGCTGGTCGGCTCTTATGCGCGCCATTTGATGACGCATTTCGACCGCTGGAAAGAGCGCGGATTCAAGCCGCTGGCGCAGGATTTCTTCGCCCGCCTGCCGCAGGGAAAGGCGGGCGAGCGCCGCGCCATCGACACCAATGGCGACATGCTGGTGCATCTGCCGCTCGACAAGGGAGCGCCGGAGCGCATTGCCTTTCTGCCTGCTCTCAAGGCCGCTTCATGGTATGATGCCGAGAATGACGCTCCCAAGCTGCAAGCCATGCCGTGACGACAATGGCCCCGATGAAACTGCCGCGCACATTGCGCCTCGATCCGTCCGATACATTCGTCTTCGCGCGCGCGGCTGAGCCCGGCGAATGGGCGGTGTCGGGATCTTTTATGTTCTGGGATGTTGCGGCCGATGATCTGGGGCCGAAAGAGCGCGCGGCTCTGCGCGCAGGCTTTCTTGGCCTGACCTCCTTTGGCTGGTCGACTTTGTGCGTTGTTACCCCTGTGAGCGAGGCGGAGCGCGAGGTCGCGCTTGAGCGGCTTGCAGCGCATTTGCATGAGCATTTCGGCGCGCCGACCATGGCCGATGCGCGCGCTGCCGCGCAGGATGAAATCGCCTTTGCGCAAGGCCTGTGCGATCATCCCGAAGGCACGGTTCTGGCTGTTCAGCGCAGCGTCGAAAATGGCGAGATCCGCGAGCGTTTCCGCACCCTGCATGCGCGCGACAAGGGCGAGCGCCATTCCGGCAGCCTGCATGCAGGTGCACGCGCCTTCACCTTTCACGAGATCGAAGGCGATGACGAAATATCCGAAGAGGTCGATCTGCTCGGCCTGATGAGAAAAGACCGATGAGAGAATTCTGGGTTTCTTCCGGCCATCACCTTGTGCGCCGCGCCGAACATGGCGGCCTGCTGCTCACGCCCGAACTCATGCTTGCCTATCTGGCACGGCCCGAACTCATGCCGCCGCAAGAGGCTTGCGACAATGAACGCGCGCTGCATGCCGCGCTGATGGAAGATCCGTTCCGCAAGGTTTATGGATCTGAACTTGATGCGCTGGCCGATGTCGATGCGCGCGAAAACTGGCGTTTTATGCTGGCTTTCCGTGACCGGCTCATTTCTGCTGCCTCGCTTGAAGCCGCCTTCGTCAATTTTGCGCGCAATGGCGCCAAAGGCGTGCCGCCGATCTTTCTCTCGCAATTGGCGCATCTGGTTTTGCGCAATGGGCTGGATGAATGCGACGATCCTTACATTTTGCGCGCGGGCGAGATTTTTTATCGTGCGCAGAAAGCGACAGTCCATGAGGGCGCGCTGCTTCTTGCCGATGCGGAAGTGGTCGAGATTCAGCAGAAGGGTGCGGATTCGCAGCATTTGACGCCGCTTGCAGCTTTGCTCGATCCGGTGCCGGAATTCGGCGATCTCGATGTCATGGATGACGAGAATGCCTGGACCTATTGGTCGCGTTCCGATGCCAATACGATGATCATGAATATCGGCGGCAACAAGCGCGCGCGCGAAGGCCTTGCGCGCGTCATCGAAGCTTGGGTGAAACATCTCCTGGCGCTCGATGTCGAAGTTGAGCCGCTGGCCTCGATTGAGGATCGCGACTGGCGCTGGTTTGTCGGTCTTGATGCGGAAGCGACGAAAATCGGCAATATGCTCTGGAAGGGCGCGACGCTCGGGCCTGACATGGCCGAGCGTGTCGTTGTGCTGATGCGCATGACGATCAAGGACGAGGCGCGTGTGCAGCCGGCCATGCGCGGGCGGCCCATCTATCTCATCGGCGCCATGGACCAGGACAAGATCTGGCGGATGAAGCCGCAAAATCTCGTCGCCGGCCTGCCTCTCATCGAAAGCAAAGCCTCATGAGCGACGAGCCGATTGAAACCGTGCGCGAAGTCGGCGTGGTTTTCGTCCGCCGCGCCGTCGACAATCCCTGGGTCGATCATTTGTGGTCGCCCCATGGCGTGCTGTTTCCCGCACCCCCCGTGGAGCCCGGCACGATCCTGCTCGAAAACGAGCGCGAGAAACTGGTCTATGCCGGGCCGGCCTGTGTTGAATTATTTGCCTCCGACACGGCCAATTACCGCGACAATCTCATCGATGGCACGCCGCAGCTCTGGGTGGCGGCGCGATCTGGCGAGGATGGAGCCCCGACCGGGCCGCGCACTACCGCCGATCCCACAGAGGGCGGCGCCTGGTTCGAGAGCGGCGCAGATGTGATCGGTGCCGTGCCCATGCCCGCGGACATCGCCGGTTGGATCGCAGAATTTGTTGATCGATTCCATGTCGAGCGCGTTTTCCTGAAACGCCAGCGCGATCGCAGCGAGCGTGGCGAGCGCGGCCATGGACGTCGGCCGGAGGGCAAGACGTGAGCGAGGATCATTTTCTCAAGCGCTGGGCCGACCGCAAGAAGCAGGTCGCAGCGCAGGAAAGCGCCGAGCCGGTTGCTGGCGCGCAGGATTTGGCGCCCGGCTCCCCCGAGCTGCAGAAGGGCGCAGCGGCCGAGGCTGAGGAGGCGACATTCGATCTGGCGCAATTGCCGAAGATCGAGGATCTGACGCCGGCCAGCGATCTGACCCTGTTCATGCGCAAAGGCGTGCCCGAGGCCCTGCGCAATGCCGCTTTGCGCCGCATCTGGACGCTCGATCCGGCCATCCGCGATTATCGCAGCGAGGCCCTCGATTATGCCTATGATTGGAACGCACCGGGCGGCGTGCCGGGCGGGGGAGAAATTGGGCCAGATTTTGATTCGCGCGAAATGGTCGCGCGGATCTTCGGCGACCCCCCAAGCGACGAAAATGTGATCGCTGATGCTGCAGCGCACAAAGAGGCGCCGGAAACCGCTGAAATCGCCCCGGAAAAAGCCGAGGAGTCGGCGCCGGAGCCAATCGCTGCGGCCGAAAATCCTGCAGAATCACGCATAAATATGCTTGATGGGAACAGGCTGGCTGAGCAGCCGATTGTTGCTGCGCCGCACAATCGCCGACGTCATGGCAGCGCTGTGCCGGCGATTTCGGAAAAATCCATGGGATCGTGAAACAATGCCATGTTCCCCACAAAGGAACGTGTGTGGTATCGCTTGAGAAGCGAATGATGCAGCAAGGGTTTCCGCAGTTCCCAGGGATGGGGTGAGCGGCGTGATGGAGTGACGGGTGGCTGGTACTGACCTGGCGGTCGAAAAGGGAATCGAGGAAATCGATGTCCTACGCGGTGCCGAATATGCCCTGCTGTCAGTTCTCCTCGGCAAAGCGCCGAGTGGAGACCTCTTGTCGCGTCTCTCGGAACTGCGCGGCGATGCCACAGCTTTGGGGCTTGCCCATATTGATCTCGCCAATGCCGCCCAGGGGATCGACGAAACAGCTGCGGGTCGCGAATATTTCAACCTCTTCATCGGTGTCGGGCGCGGCGAGCTCTTGCCCTACGGCTCCTATTACCAGACCGGCTTTCTCCATGAGCGCCCTTTGGCGCGGGTGCGCGAGGATCTCGCGCTCCTCGGCATCGAGCGGGCTGACTCGGTGCGCGAGCCGGAAGACCATATCGCCATCCTCTGCGAAATCATGTCCGGCCTCGCGCAGGGCGAATATGATGCAGATGCCGAGGCGCAGGCCCGTTT
>CANHAW010000182.1 GCA_947458675.1 Beijerinckiaceae bacterium | reverse complement strand
CGCAATGCGAGGCGGGCTGGCGGATCGAGCCACCGGTATCGGAACCGAGCGAGAGCGGGACTAGGCCAGCCGCGAGGGCAAGGCGCAGGCCGCCGGCTCCGCTTATGAAAAGACCCTGAGCGACGCCAAGGCCAATGCGCAGACCATGGCGCAGCAAATGCGCGACAAGCTCGCCGCAGAATCAGCCACCAAGCGCAAAAGCCTGGAAGACCAGCTGAACGCCAAACTGGCCGATGCCGAGCGCGCCATTGCCGCAACCAAGGCGCAGGCCATGAGCCATGTGAGCGAAATCGCCACCACAGCGGCGAGCGACATCGTCACCCATATCACCGGCAAGCCGGCCGACGCGCAGAAGATCGCTGCTGCGATCGCCGCGACCAAGGGCTGAGGAGAGCAGAATGTTCAACGACGCCTTTTTCGTCGCCCTCGGCTTCGCGCTCTTCGTTGCGCTGCTTGGCTATCTGGGTGTGCACAAGACGGTCACCGGCGCGCTCGACAATCGCGCGCAGAAGATCCAGGCCGAACTCGACGAAGCCAAGCGCTTGCGCGAGGAAGCAGCTGCGGTTCTCGCTTCTTTCGAAAAGAAGCGCGCCGAGGCGGAAGCCGAAGCCCAGGCCATTGTCGCCCAGGCTCGCGCCGAGGCTGAGGCTCTTGCCAAGGAAACCGCCCAGCGCATGGAAGAATTCATCGCGCGCCGGACCAAGCAGGCCGAGACAAAAATCGCTGCTGCCGAAGCCCAGGCCGCACTGGATGTGCGCGCCGCTGCTGCCGATGCAGCCGTGAAAGCCGCAGAAATCGTGCTCTCGGCAGAGGCCAAAGGTGCTGCCGGCGAACAGCTGGTTGCCAAGGGCATTGCCGATCTCAAGGCGCTGACGCACTGAGACTGGCGAGAACGCTGAATTGAAAAACCCCGGTGTGAAAACACCGGGGTTTTTTGTTGGCTTGCGGCATGACGACAGAAAGGGCGCCCGCTTCTCCCATGGGGAGAAGCTGTCCGCGGAGCGGACTGATGAGGGGCTACTGCCCATCCGAGCTATATGCCAGCCCCTCACCCGGCTCGGGGCAATGCGCCCCGAGTCCGCCCTCTCCCTTTGGGAGAGGGCATTCAAGCGGCATCACTCCGCCACAGGTTGCAGCGGAGTCCAACGCAAGACGGGCGAGCGTGCGGCCTTTGTCTCATCCAGCCTGCGGCGCGGGGCCAGATAGGGTGCGCCGGAAAAACGCTCCTTCTCGCCGCGCAAGGCGCTGAAAGCCAGATCGCGCAGCGTCATGATGAAGAGATCGAGCGAGGCCCGGCTCTCCGATTCCGTCGGCTCGATCAGCATGGCTCCATGTACGACCAGCGGGAAATACATGGTCATCGGATGATAGCCCTCGTCGATCATCGCTTTGGCGAAATCGAGCGTGGTGATGCCCGTATCCTTCAGCCATGTATCGTCGAAGAGCACTTCATGCATGCAGGGGCGATTGCCGAAAGGCAGGCTCATCAGATCGGCCAGGCAGGCGCGCACATAATTGGCGTTGAGCACGGCATCTTCGGATGCCTGTTTCAGCCCATCGCCACCATGCGAGAGAATGTAGGACAGCGCGCGCACGAACATGCCCATCTGGCCATGAAAGGCCGTCAGGCGACCGAGCGCCTGCGTGCCCGCTGCATCCTCGACCATCTGCAAAGTCTCGCCATTGCGGCGCACGAAAGGCACGGGCGCAAAGGGCGACAGACGCGAGGACAAAACAACCGGACCCGAGCCCGGCCCGCCGCCGCCATGGGGCGTTGAGAATGTTTTGTGCAGATTGATATGCATGGCATCGATGCCGAGATCGCCCGGCCGCACTTTGCCGACAATGGCGTTGAAATTCGCGCCATCGCAGTAAAAATAACCGCCGCCCTCATGCAGGATCTGCGCAATCTCGACGATCTCCGTCTCGAACAGGCCGCATGTATTGGGATTGGTCAGCATGATGGCCGCCACATCCGGGCCCATCAAGGCGCGAACAGCATCGGGATGCACTTTGCCATCGGCGCCGGCGGGCACGGATTTGACCTCAAAACCAATCGCCGCAGCCGTTGCCGGATTGGTGCCATGCGCGCTTTCCGGCACGAGAACGAAGCGGCGCGTTGCCGCCTCACCTTTGGCAGCAATCGCGGCCTTGATCGCCGCCATGCCGCAATATTCGCCATGCGCGCCAGCCTTGGGCGACATGGCAACCGCATCCATATTGGTGAGCGCCATCAGCCAGCCGGACAATTCCTCGATCAGGGCGAGAGCGCCCTGCACGGTGGATGGGGGCTGCAAAGGATGAATATCCGCAAAGCCCGGCAGACGCGCCATGGCCTCATTGAGGCGGGGATTGTGTTTCATCGTGCAGGAGCCAAGCGGATAGAGCCCTGAATCGATCGCATAATTTTTCTGCGACAGACGCACATAATGGCGCATGGCCTCAGGTTCGGAGAGGCCCGGCAATCCGATCTCTTCCTCGCGCATGAGCGCACCCAGGCGCGGCGCAAAAGCCTCCGGCTCGTCGAGATCGACGCCGGTGACATCGATGCGACCCGTCTCGAAAATCAGCGCCTCTTCGAGCTGCAGCCCGCGATTGCCGGTGAATGTATCGTGCCAGGACAGACTGGCATCGCCTGCTTCGGTCGGACGTCCTTGCCGGTTCAGCATCACAGAACCTCCTTCAATGCGGCAATAAAGGCCGCGCGATCTTCATCGCTGTTCACTTCGCTATTGGCGACGATGAGAAGATCGTCGAGACCCTTGCCCGGAAGCAGACGCGATGCGGGCACGCCGGCAAGAATGTTTTGGGCTGCAAGCTTTTCGACGATCTCATGGGCATTGCCGCTGAGGCGCAAAGTGAATTCGTTGAAGAACGTCCCGTTCAAAAGCTCGACGCCCTTTACGCTCTTCAGCATGTCGGCAAGTTTCACCGCATTGGCATGATTGATGCGCGCCAGACGCTTCAGCCCTGCCTCGCCCAGCAGGCTCATGTGAATGGTGAAGGCCAAAGCGCACAGGCCGGAATTGGTGCAGATGTTCGACGTCGCCTTGTCGCGGCGAATATGCTGTTCGCGCGTCGACAGAGTGAGAACGAAACCGCGCCGCCCTTCTGCATCCGATGTCTGCCCGCAAAGCCGGCCAGGCATTTGACGGACATATTTTTGCCGCGTGGCAAACAGGCCGACATAGGGGCCGCCGAAATTCAGCGCATTGCCAATCGACTGGCCCTCGCCCACCACAATATCCGCGCCCATGGCGCCCGGCGATTTGACGAGCCCCAGCGACACCGCCTCGGTGAAGACGGCAATGAGAAGCGCGCCATGTGCGTGGCATTTTTCTGCCACCGCCGTGAGATCGCGCAGATTGCCGAAAACATCGGGCGTCTGCACGACGACACAGGATGTGTCGCCATCGATGGCAGCAAGCAAATCCTCGCGCGCCTCGACATCGGGGGAAAGCGTGACGACATCATCGCTCGCCAGTTCCGATTGCGTGCGCACCACGGATGCATAATGGGGATGGAGACCGCCCGACAGCACAGCCTTGCGACGCTTGGTGATGCGATGGGCCATGAGCACGGCCTCTGCCGTGCCGGTCGAGCCGTCATACATGGAGGCATTGGCCACATCCATGCCGGTGAGCAAAGCAACCTGCGTCTGGAATTCGAACAGGTAATGCAAAGTGCCCTGCGAAATCTCCGGCTGATAGGGCGTGTAGCTCGTCAGAAATTCCGAGCGCTGCACGAGATGATCGACGGTTGCAGGAACATGATGCTTGTAGGCGCCTGCCCCGACAAAGAAAGGCACGCTGCCGGCGGGCACATTGCGCGCCGCCATTTTTGCCAAGGCGCGCGCAACATTCTGCTCGGATTTGCGCCGCGGCAGATCGAGCGGCTCTTTCAGCAGCAAATGTCCGGGAACATCGGCGAAAAGTTCATCGACATGATCGACGCCAATGCGCGCCAGCATATCGGCGCGTTCGATCTCTGTATGGGGCAGATAACGCATCACCGCTCCTTTAGCCGCAGCTTTGCACAAAGGCCTCATAGGCCGTCTCATCCATCAGCTCGGACAATTCGCCGGCATTGCTGATGCGCATTTTCAGGAACCAGCCTTTTCCAGCCGCATCTTCATTGACGAGAGCCGGCGAGGATTCGAGTTCCGAATTGACTTCCACCACTTCGCCCGACACCGGCGCATAGACTTCGCTCGCCGCTTTCACGCTTTCAACGACAGCCGCCTGAGCGCCCTTGGCGACATTCGCGCCCGCCTGCGGCAATTCGACGAAAACGACATCGCCCAATTGCTTCTGCGCATAATCGGTAATGCCGACGACAGCGACATCGCCTTCGACGCGGATATATTCATGGTCTTTGGTGTAGCGGGTCTGGGCCATCATTTGCCTCGGAAGTAACGTGTGGGAACGAAGGGAAAGGTGGTCACTTGCGCCGGCAACGGTTTGCCGCGCACGAGAATATCGAGCTGCGTGCCGGGCGCCGATGCGGCGGTCTCGACATAGCCCATGGCAATGGGTCTTTGCAGCGAGGGCGCAAAGCCGCCAGATGTCACGCGCCCGACAATGGCGCCCGACTTGTTGGCAATCTCTGCGCCTTCACGCGCCGGAGCCTTGCCTTCAAGCGCCAGCGCCACGCGTTTGCGCGATGGGCCGGAAGCGATCTGCGCCTGCACGAGCGATGCGCCGGGAAAACCGCCGTCCGTGCGGCGACGCTTCGAGACCGACCAGAGAAGATCGGCCTCGACAGGATTTGTCGTCTCGTCAATGTCGTGACCATAGAGACAAAGACCCGCTTCCAGCCGCAAGGAATCGCGCGCGCCAAGTCCGATGGGCTTGACGCGATTGTCGGCGAGCAGACGTTTGGCAAAAGCCTCGGCCTGCGCATCGGGAACGGAGATTTCATATCCGTCCTCACCCGTATAGCCCGAGCGCGAAACGAAAAGTTCGACGCCCTCATATGCGACATTGCGCGCCGACATGAAGGGCATGTT
>CANHAW010000181.1 GCA_947458675.1 Beijerinckiaceae bacterium | reverse complement strand
TATGAATGGTGCGATGCACAATAACCAGTGGGAAGTTCGCATGGCCGGTATGCGCTTTATGCAGAACACGGACCCGGCCATGCGCCTCCTGCTTCCCCGCCCGGGACGCGGTCGCATAATGGCAAACCAAGGAAAGTGTTCCCGGCAGGGGGCAGGATCGGCTTAGTTGACCTCGAACCAGCCCAGCGGCCCCTCGCCGACGCCGAAGCCGCCCGCAATGAGCCATTTGCCCGGATTGTCGGCGACAAAGGCGATTCGCAGATTTCGCTCTGCCGGCACGACGACGCTGTCGCGCCAATAGGGCTCCCAGCCATCGTCGAGCGCATGAATATGGCGCAAGGCATGACCATGGACATGGATGATCTGGGCCAATTTGCTGCGATTGACGAGGTTCAGCATCACCGGCGTGCCGCGAGGGATGGAGAGAAACGGTTTTGGGCCGATCTCATCCGCCACCTGTTCGTTCAGGCGCCATGATCGGCCATCGGGCGCTTGATCGATCACAAGCTCGGCCCGGCGCGATTTTTCCAGGGCAATGCGCACCGGTAGTTTTGGATTGGCGGGCAGGCCGGCAAAGGGTTCGAGCAGCGCTCGCGCAGCGCCATGCGTGCGCCAGCGCAAAATCGTCTGTGTCGCCTCGCCCGCGCCGCGCAGAACGAAGGAGACATTTGCGTCTGCATGGTTGGGCAGATCGAAAAACAAATCGTATCGAGAGCCGGGCACAAGCGGCAGCGTTTGCCGCGCTGGCTCGAACAGGCCGCAGGGCTGGCCGTCAATGGCGGCGACTTGCGCGATGGCGCCGTCGATACCGATTGCCATCATGCGCCGCGACGATCCATTGCCGATGCGCAATCTGATCCGCGCTTGTGGTGGCAGCGCCATTGTTTCCAATTGGCGGCGGCCATTGGCAAGGATGATACGCTCGCCCTTTTCGTCGGTGGATTCTGACAGCAGGATCGCCAGATCTGCATCGGTTTGCGGTGGCTGTTTCTCTTCGACGATGAAGAGCCCCACAAAACCGCGCGCCATTTGCATCGCGGCATGGCTGCGCAGCGATGGATGATAAAGAAACGTGCCGGCATCGGGCGGCGTGAAGCCAATGTCGACACGATCGCCCGGTGCTATGGCATTTCCCGTGAGGCCCGGCACGCCATCCATATCGTTGGGCAGACGAAGTCCACGCCAGTGCAGCGCAAGCGGCGCATCGAGATCATTGGCGAGTTGCAGGCGGAAGTCTTCGCCAAGCCGGATGCGCAAGGCTGGGTGAGTGCGCATCTCGCTGGCATTCAGGCGCAAAATATCGCGCGCCAGGGCAGCGTTCGGCACAGCGAGATGGGCCGCAAGAAAGCCGAGAAAAGCGCGCCGTGTCGCATTTGTGTCCAGCATTGCGTCCTTCTGTTTCACCAATTCTGCCGCCGCACATAGGCGCGCAGAAAATCGATGAAAAGCCGCGTCTTCAGGGGAAGATAGCGCGCATGCGGATAAAGGACATAGATTGGTCGTCGCGGCGGATCGTAATCTTTGAACACTTCGACAAGTTGTCCGCTGCGTATGTCGTCTTCGATGAAATAAGTCGGCAGCAAAGTGACGCCAAGGCCGGCCAGCGCGCCGGCACGCAAGGCAAAGACACTGTTTGTCAGCAGCGGTCCTGCAACTTTCACAGCCACTTGTCCGTCGGGACCATCGAAACGCCAGGTTGCATCGGGCGCGATGGAGCGGTGCAGAAGGCAGGAATGGGAAGCAAGATCGGATGGATGTTCGGGTCTTTTGTTCTCGCGCAAATATTGCGGGCTTGCCAGCGCCGGCCAGCGCACATCGCCAAGCTTGGTTGAAATAATGCTCATGTCCTCGATGGCATGCATCCAGATCGCCAGATCATAGCCTTGGTCGATCAGATCGAAGGGCGAGAATGTCGTATCCGTGAGGATCAGCGAAATCTTGATCTCCGGATAGGTCAGCGAGAAATCGGCGGCCACAGGCGCCAGATGAATATTGGCGAAAGCCATGGAGGCCAGAATTTTCAGCGTGCCGCGCGGCTCGTCGCGCGCGCGCGATACGGCCTGCTCGGCTTCTTCGAATGCGGCCAGCGTTGTCTGGCTGAAGGCGAGATATTCCTGCCCCGCCTCAGTCAGCGAGAGCTGCCGCGTGGTGCGGTTCATGAGCCGCACGCCCAGATGATCTTCAAGCTGTTTGAGATGGGCGCTGGCCAGCGCCCGCGACATGCCCAGTTCCTGCGCCGCCTTGGACAGGCTGCCCGTCTGCGCAATGCGCACAAAAGTCTCTATCGCTTTCAGCCGGTCCATAGCCCCTCCGCCCGGCGATCATGGGTGGGGCAGGGCTTATTGTCAAAAAATCCTGATCAATCATGTCAGGAAAGCCTGTCTATGCCGAAAGTCTAACCAGACATAACGTCCTCATACCGAGGAAACGCCCAAGGAGAGGACAAAAATGTCCCTGACTATCGTGCCGCTTTCCCCCGCTTGCGGGGCAGAGATTCGGGGTGTGGACCTGCGCCAGCCATTGGATGCAGGCACGATAGCCGCGATCCGGAAGGCTTTCGACGATCATATCGTCGTGGTCTTCCCCAAGCAGGACTTGACTGAAGAACAGCAACTCCGGGCTGCCGAAATGTTCGGTAAGGTAGCCCTTCGGAAGAAGCCGGTCAGCGGACCCGGGCCCGGAGGCGATTTCGACACTCCTTTCATGCTCGTGACGAATATTGTCGAGAATGGAAAATCGATCGGCGCCTTTGGCGACGGCGAAATGTGGTTCCATCACGACACGAGCTATTATCCCGAGCCCCATCGCGCGACGCTGCTCTATGCGATGAAGCTGACCAGCTGGGGCGGAGAAACCAGCTTTTCGAATATGTACAAAGCCTATGACATGATCCCGCGCGCTTTGCGTGACCGGCTGGAAGGACGCAAGGTTCTTCAGATGCACGATTACAAGCGCCGCGAGCGGATCGATGTCGATGCGGTCGATATTTCGAAAATCCGCCATCACCAGCAGCCGATCTTCATCACCCATCCGGCCACCGGCAAGAAGGCGCTCTATGTCAGCCGCCTGATGACGGCCCGGATTGACGGTTTCTCGCGCTCCGAGAGCGACGAGATTCTCGAACAGCTCTTCGAAATCTCGGAAGACCCGAGCATCGTCTACGAGCACCATTGGTCGCTCGGCGATCTCGTCATCTGGGACAATTGGTGCTCGATCCACGCGCGCAAGGATTTCCCGCGCGAAGAACCCCGCCTCATGCGCCGCCTGACCATCGAAGGTCAGCAGATGCATTTTTAGGCGATACAGCAATGTCTGCCGGACAACCCGCAAAAGCGGGGCCGGCGTGGCAAGCGCCCGGACCGACAGGGAGGCGGTCCGGGCGCTTTTTTGCTTGGGGGGCAAGAGCGTCCCCATGTGTTTGGTGCCACTTGCACGAAGCTCTTGGGGCTTTGCGGGCCCCGGCGGGGAGCTTGGCTACCGACGATTGCGCACCTCCCGCACTTTTTTGTCGCGTCGGGCACGCTCCATTGCTATAGAGCCCCACCCGAAGCAGTGAGCGACCGGGATCCGTCCCACGCGGGTAGCGGATTTTCGCGGGCGTGGCGGAATTGGTAGACGCAGTGGATTTAGGTTCCACCGCCGAAAGGTGTGGGGGTTCGAGTCCCTCCGCCCGCACCAGTAAATGGTCTAGCTCACGGATTTCGAAAGACTTTCCAAGCGCGCGCGGGGGTTCCCCGTCCGTTGCCGTTCCAGAAGGCGAATAAAATGCAGGTGACCGAAACCCTGTCGCAGGGCCTGAAGCGCGAATTCAAGGTTGTCATTCCGGCCAAGGATCTGGCCGAGCGCCTCGACAGCCAGTTGGCCGAGATGAAGGACAAGGTCCGCATCAACGGCTTCCGTCCCGGAAAAGTGCCGACCGCGCATCTGAAGCGCGTCTATGGCCGCTCCGTCATGGCCGAAGTGCTGCAGAACGCCATCAACGAGGCGAATCGCAAGATCGTCGAGGACAATAAGTTCAAGCTCGCGCTCGAGCCCAAGATCGACTTCCCGACCGACCAGGCCGAAGTCGAAGCCGCGCTCGAAGCCAAGGGCGATCTCGCCGTCGGCGTGAAAATCGAGATTTTGCCGACTTTCGATGTCGGCTCTTTCGATGATGTCGAGGTCACGCGCCTCAAGGCCGATGTGTCGGACGAGGAAATTCAGCAGACGCTCGATCGCATGGCGTCGCAGAACCGCAGCTATAATGCCAAGGAAGAGGGCGCTGCCGGTGCCACGGGCGACAAGCTGACGATCGATTTCGCCGGCAAGATCGGCGATGAGGCTTTTGAGGGCGGCACGGGCGAAGGCATCGATATTGTGCTGGGCTCGGGCACGTTCATCCCCGGTTTCGAGGATCAGCTCGAAGGCGCGAAGGTCGGCGATCAGCGCGTTGTCAAAGTGACCTTCCCCGAAAATTATACGGCCACGCATCTGGCCGGTCGCGAGGCGACATTTGACGTCACGGTCAAGTCGATTGCAGCGCCGGGCGAAATGACGCTCGATGATGAATTCGCCAAGCAATTCGGCTTTGACGCCATCGACAAGCTGAAGGATGCCATCAAGTCCAACATCGAGCGCGACTATACCCGCGCCTCGCGCGACAAGCTGAAGCGCGCGCTTCTCGATGCGCTCGACAAGAAATATTCCTTCGAACTTCCTGAAGGCCTGGTCGAGCAGGAATTTTCCGGCATCTGGGCTCAGGTTGAGAACGAGCAGAAGGCCGGCGGCAAATCCTTTGCCGAAGAAGGCACGACGGAAGAAGCTGCCCGCGCGGATTACCGTCGCATTGCCGAGCGCCGCGTGCGTCTGGGCCTGGTTCTGGCCGAAGTCGGCCAGTCCGCCAATGTGCAGATCACCGACGATGAAATGACGCAGGCCCTGCTCGAGCGGGCCCGCCAATTCCCCGGCCAGGAAAAGATGGTCTGGGATTATTACCGCAACAATCCCGCAGCTCTGCAGCAGCTGCGCGCGCCGGTCTTCGAGG
>CANHAW010000180.1 GCA_947458675.1 Beijerinckiaceae bacterium | reverse complement strand
TGGCGATGATCAGACGCTCGATGGGCAGGCCCATGCGCTTGGCGGCATAGCCGGCAAGAATATCGCCGAAATTGCCTGTGGGCACGGCAAAGGAGACTTTGCGATGGGGCGCGCCGAGCACGACGGCGGAGGTGAAATAATAGACGATCTGCGCTACGACGCGCGCCCAATTGATCGAATTCACGCCCGACAGACCGATCCCGTCGCGGAAGGCGTGATTGTTGAACAGGCCTTTCAGAATGGCCTGGCAATCGTCGAATGTGCCTTCGAGCGCAATCGTGTGAATATTGTCGCCCTCCACCGTCGTCATCTGGCGGCGCTGCACATCCGACACGCGGCCATGTGGATACATGATGAAGACATCGACCTGTTCGAGCCCGCGAAAGGCCTCGATCGCGGCAGCACCCGTGTCGCCCGATGTGGCGCCGACAATGGTCGCGCGCTTGCCCTGCTTTTTCAGCACATGATCCATCATGCGCCCGAGCAATTGCATCGCCACATCCTTGAAGGCGAGAGTCGGGCCATGGAAGAGTTCAAGGATGAAGAGATTGTCGCCGATCTGCGTCAGCGGCGCGACGGCGCAATGGCGGAACGTGCCATAGGCCTCATGCACCATCTGGCTGAAATCATGCGCATCGATTTCCGCTCCCGTGAACGGCCCGATGACGCTCTCGGCAACTTCGGCATAGGACAGGCCGGCAAAGCCCGCGATCTCGGCTTGCGTGAGCTGTGGGTAGGACTGGGGCACATAGAGCCCCCCATCGCGCGCCAGCCCTGCCAGCAGGGCCTCGGTGAAGGAAAGAACGGGGGCTTCGCCGCGGGTGGAAAGATAGTTCACTTCTGGTCCTCGAATGATCGGCGCTCTGTTAGCACGAAACGCGGGATAGCGTGCAATGATCGGGTGCGTCCTTCTCCCATGGGGAGAAGGTGGCGCGCGGAGCGCGACGGATGAGGGGCCGGGCCGCAAATGGCGATCGGGAGCCCCTCACCCGGCTCGGCTATGCCGGGTCCGCCCTCTCCCTCCGGGAGAGGGAATTGCGCCGCCGCCACAGCACCAAGGCCAAGACCGCGACCAGCGTCGCCGCCAGCCCGTACCAGGTCAAAGCATAGGAGAGGTGGTCGTTCTTGATGGCGATGACGGTGGCGCCGCCGCGCGGCCAGCCACCGGGATTGGGTGTGGCATCGGCATCCACGGAGAAGGGGGCGGCCCGCTCCAGTTGCAGATGGGCGGCAATCAGCCCCGTGTCGCGGGTGAACCAGGCCCCGCGGGCGGGATCGTCGGCGGGGGTGAAGGCATTGCGGGGCTCGGGCGCGCGCATGAGGCCCGTGATCGTGACCTCGCCGGCGATCTGGCCTGCTGCGCGCGTGGAAGGGTCGCGCTTGTCCTCGGGCACGAAGCCGCGTGTGACCAGCACAATGGCCCCCTCGCGCAGCCGCAGGGGCGTGACGATCAGATAGCCGGGGCGCGACACACCCTCATTCGGCCCGGAAGCGCGGAAGACGTGAATTTCGCGCCCGTGGTCGAATGTACCGCTCAAGCTGATGCGGCGATATTCGTAATCCTCGGGGCGCAGGGCCGCCCATTCGGATTCAGCCGGCAGGGCGGTGGGTGCTGCATGAATACGCGCCTCGATCCGCGCGATCAGCTCTTCCTTCCAGGCAAGCCGGTGCATCTGCCAGGTGCCGAGCGAGATGAGCAGCGCCAAAGCTGCCAATGCCAGGCCAAGCGCGACAAGCATTTTCCAGCTCGCCGATTTTGACGCCACGTTCGAAGTCACGGGACGAGCCGCCCCTGTTCGGCCTTGTTGCGATATTGGAGCGCGATCAGCAGGCCTTTGAGCGGCCGCAACATGCCCAGAACAACAACGAGAACCATCGGCAGAAAGATTGTCAGATGCAGCCAGATGGGCGGCTCATATTTAATCTCGACCCAGAGGGCCAATCCCAGCACGATGAAGCCGGTGAAGAGAATGACGAAGACAGCCGGGCCGTCACCCGCATCGGCAAAGTCGAATGTCATGCCGCAACTGTCGCATTGCGGGGCCACGTCAATAAATCCCTTGAACAAATGTCCCTGCCCGCAGCGCGGACAAAGGCCCCTGAGCCCGACATGATAGGGCGATTGCGGCGGGTAGAGATCATCCTGCGCCATGCGGGCCTCCATCAAAAGCAAAGGGGCGGCACTAGGCCGCCCCGTCGTCATTTCGTGCCCATCTCAATGAAGGGCGATCTTGGCACCCCAGCCGCCCCATACGTAAATGGCGGCAAAGAGGAAGAGCCAGACCACGTCAACGAAGTGCCAGTACCAGGCGGCGAATTCGAAGCCGAGATGCTGCTTCTGCGTGAAGTGGCCGGCATTGGCGCGCATCAGGCAAACGAGCAGGAAGATCGTGCCGACGAGAACATGGAAACCATGGAAGCCGGTCGCCATGAAGAATGTCGCGCCATAGATCGAGCCTTTGAAGCCGAAAGAGGCGTGCATATATTCATAGACCTGCACGACGCTGAACAGTGCGCCGAGAAGCACGGTCAGCCACAGGCCCTTTTTGAGACCGTCGCGATCGCCATGCAGCAGCGCGTGATGCGCCCAGGTCACGGTCGTGCCGGAGGTCAGCAGAATGAGCGTGTTGAGGAGCGGCAGGTGCCAGGGGTCGAAGACTTCCGTGCCCTTGGGCGGCCAGACGCCGCCGGTGAATTCGACGCGCGAATATTGCTGCGCTTCATTGGCGAACAGGCTCGCATCGAAGAAGGCCCAGAACCAGGCGACGAAGAACATTATTTCGGAGGCGATGAACAGGATCATGCCGTAGCGGTGATGCATCTGCACGACGCGCGTATGGAAGCCGCTCTCGGCTTCCTTCACGACATCGGCCCACCAGGCGGCCATGACATACAAAATGCCGATCATGCCCGCGCCGAACAGGTAAGGGCCGGCCTTGAGGCCGAACATGGTCATGCCCTTCATCCACATGACCGCGCCGACGGCAGAAAGGAAGGCGGCGATCGAGCCGACGAGCGGCCAGGGGCTCGGGTCTACGAGGTGGTAGTCGTGGTTCGGTTTGCTATGCGCGTCGGCCATGACAGCTTCCTTTGACGTCTTTTATGTTTGGCCTCGCGGCCACCTCATATCCGCTCCGGGACCCTGCCCGGCGCAATCTCATCCACGCCCTTTGCCCTGTTCGATCACAGGGGTCAAGACGGCTTCTCCGCCTTTAAAGCGCAGGCTTGCCTTTCACGGCAGCAACCGGCGTTTTCGATGCGTAGAAAGTATAGGACATGGTCACCATGTCCGAATATTTCATGATTTCGTCGGTCTCGAGCTTGGGGTCGAGATAAAAGACGACCGGCATGTCCATGCTCTCGCCCGGACCCAGAACCTGCTCGTTGAAGCAGAAGCAGGCAATCTTGTTGAAAAACATTCCGGCACGGTCGGGCGCGACATTATAGCCGGCAATGCCGACCGTCGCTTTGTCGGAGCGGTTGCGGACTTTGTAGAAGACCGTCGCCGTCTCGCCCGTGCGCAATTTGATCGAGGGCACATCCGGCTCGAAGATCCAGGGCAGATCCGAGGCAATATTGGCATCGAGGCGGACGGTGAGAATTTTATTGCCGCGCAACCCGGATTCGGATTGGGCGATCTTCGGCGTGCCGCCATAGCCGGTCACCCGGCAAAACAATTCATAGAGCGGCACAGAAGCATAGGCGAGGCCGACCATGCTGAAGACCACGCAGACGACATAAGTCGCCACACGGCGATGACGGCGCTGAAGATCCGATGCAGGGTTTGCTTCAATCATGGCTTGCCTCAGTTCGGTTTCAAAAGAACGTTCGGGCCAAGTTTCACGATGGTTATGGCATAAAAGATCACAACAAGCGCTGCGACAATTACAGCAATGGCAATGTTGCGCGCGCGACGGCTCTTTGCCTGTTCGGGCGTGAGCCGCACGCCATTCTGCTCATGATTTTGTTCGGTCACGCTCATCACCTTCAGCCGAATGTCCGCAACGCCGTGACAATCGTATTTTCAACGACGATCACGCCAAACAAAAGGAAGAGATAGAGGATCGAAAAGCCAAACAATTTCTTGCAGGGCTTGTCGGCATCGTCGGCATCTTTTGCGCGCCAGACCTGAATGGCGAGGTGCAGCATGAAAGCGCCGGCAATGGCTGCAATCACACCATAGGCAATGCTGGCATGTCCGAGCAGGGCGGGGACGACACCGGCCGGCGCCATAATGGCCGTATAGACCAGCATCTCGAACCGTGTGTGTTTCTCGCCTTTGACATTGGGCATCATCGGCACGCCGGCGCGGCCGTAATCGCCGGCCTTGGCAATGGCGAGCGCCCAGAAATGCGGCGGCGTCCAGATGAAGATAATGGCGAAAAGGACGATGCTGGCCAGACTCACCGAACCCGTGACAGCCGCGCAGGCGACAACGGGAGGCAATGCGCCGGCAGCGCCGCCGATGACAATGTTCTGCGGCGTCCAGCGCTTCAGCCACATTGTGTAGATGACGGCATAGAAGAAAATCGTGAAGGCGAGCAGGCCGGCGGCCAGCCAATTGGCGACAAGACCCAGCGTCAAAACGGAGAAAGCCGACAGGAAGAGGCCAAAGCCCAGAGCCTCATTGGGAAGAACGCGCCCCGCGGGGATCGGCCGCTGCGCTGTGCGCCCCATTTTGGCGTCAATATCGGCGTCATACCACATGTTCAGAGCGCCCGATGCGCCAGCGCCAACCGCAATGGCGAGCAGCGACACAAAGCCGATCAGCGGATGCACTTTTCCGGGCTCGATCATCATGCCGGCCAAAGCCGTCAGCACGACAAGCGACATGACGCGCGGCTTGAGCAGCGCGAAATAATCCTTCGGCCCCGCAACGGAGATCCGCAGGTCGCTGATTTCGTGTCCCGTGACCAGACTCATGAACCAACCTTTGGTTTTCTCCTTCTCCCAAGGGGAGAAGGTGGCATGCGAAGCATGACGGATGAGGGGGTTACGATTTCAGCCGGAGAGTTTGTAACCCCTCATCC
>CANHAW010000179.1 GCA_947458675.1 Beijerinckiaceae bacterium | reverse complement strand
TGACACATTACCTGATCGTTGCGGCCATGCTCTTCACGCTCGGCGTGGCAGGCATCATCCTCAACCGCAAGAACATCATCATCATTCTGATGTCGGTCGAGCTGATCCTGCTCTCGGTCAATATCAACCTCGTCGCTTTCTCTGCCTTCCTGAGCGATCTGACCGGGCAGGTGTTCTCCCTTCTCATTCTCACTGTCGCTGCAGCAGAAGCCGCCATTGGTCTTGCTGTGCTCGTCACCTATTTCCGCAACCGCGGTTCGATCGCGGTTGAGGATATCAACGTCATGAAGGGCTAAGCGGCCGCCATGTATCAGGCAATCGTCTTCCTGCCGCTCCTCGGCTTCCTCATTGCAGGGCTTTTTGGCCGGCAACTCGGCGCGCGCCCGGCAGAACTCGTCACAACGGGTCTGCTCTTCGCATCCGCCGCTTTGTCGTGGATTGCCTTCATCCAGGTTGGCTATGGCAATGCGCCGATGAGCGTGCCCGTGCTGGCGAATTGGATCACGTCGGGCAATCTGCGCGTCGACTGGGCTTTGCGGGTGGATACGCTGACCTCAGTTATGCTGGTGGTTGTCACCTCGGTGTCGGCGCTCGTCCATCTCTATTCCATCGGCTACATGCACGAGGACAAGAGCCGCGCGCGTTTCTTTGCCTATCTGTCGCTGTTCACTTTCGCCATGCTCATGCTGGTGACCTCCGACAATCTGGTGCAAATGTTCTTCGGCTGGGAGGGCGTCGGCCTCGCCTCCTATCTGCTGATTGGCTTCTGGTATGAAAAGCCCTCGGCCAATGCTGCGGCGATCAAGGCTTTCGTCGTCAATCGCGTCGGCGATTTCGGTTTTGCGCTCGGCATTTTCATGATCTTCGCCCTGACGGGCTCGGTCGCTTTCGATCAGATTTTTGCAGCTGTGCCCGGCCTTGCCGGCAATCCGATCGATGCTTTCGGCCTGCATGTCGATGCACTCACGCTCACCTGCCTTCTGCTCTTCATGGGCGCCATGGGTAAATCGGCGCAATTCCTGCTGCACACCTGGCTTCCGGATGCGATGGAAGGCCCGACGCCTGTGTCCGCGCTCATTCATGCCGCGACCATGGTCACGGCGGGCGTCTTCATGGTTGCGCGTCTGTCACCCATTTTCGAACTGGCACCTGCGGCTTTGACTGTCGTCACCGTCATTGGTGCGATCACCGCCTTTTTCGCCGCCACCGTCGGTCTTGTGCAAAACGACATTAAGCGCGTGATTGCTTATTCAACCTGCTCGCAGCTCGGTTACATGTTTGTGGCGCTGGGTGTTGGCGGCTATTCGCTGGCCATTTTCCACCTGTTCACCCACGCTTTCTTCAAGGCGCTTTTGTTCTTGGGTGCGGGCTCCGTCATTCACGCCATGCATCATGAACAGGACATGCGCAATATGGGCGGGCTTCGCAAGGAGATCCCGTTCACCTTCTGGATGATGACGATCGGGACGCTGGCACTCACCGGCTTCCCCTTCACGGCTGGCTATTATTCGAAAGATGCGATCATCGAGGCGGCCTATGCGGGCAGCGCGCACTCAGGTGCTGCTGTTTTCGCCTTTATCATGACGATCATTGCTGCCGGCCTGACGTCTTTCTATTCATGGCGTCTGGTGTTCATGACCTTCTATGGCGAGCGCAAGGCGCACGGCCATGATCATCACGACGATCATGCCCATGCGGCCGCCAATGACGATCATGCGCATCATGGCCATGGCGACCACAAGCCGCATGAATCGCCGCTCGTGATGCTGGTGCCGCTTGGCGCGCTGGCGGTCGGCGCTTTGTTTGCAGGCATTGCCTTCTCCGGCCATTTCATTGGCGCGGCCTATGACAGTTTCTGGAAGGGCTCGCTCTTTACGGGACCGAACAATCACATCCTGCACGAGATCCACACTGTGCCGGCTGTTGCCGTCTATGGCGCGACGGTGATGATGGTTCTGGGCTTCGTTCTGTCGCTCTTGATCTATGTGATCTATCCGGGCACGGCGAAGCGCATCGCGGATTCCAATCCGCTGCTCTACAAATTCCTGCTCAACAAATGGTATTTTGACGAGCTCTATGATCGCATCTTCGTGCGCCCGGCCTTCTGGCTTGGTCGCCTGTTCTGGAAGGGCGGCGACGGGCGCATTATCGATGGCATGGGGCCGGACGGCATTTCTGCGCGCGTGATCGACGTCACCAACCGCGTCGTCAAATTGCAGACCGGCTATATTTATCATTATGCCTTCGCGATGCTGATCGGCCTTGCCGCCATCATCACCTGGTATCTGGTCGGAGGAATACGCTGATGTTTGGCTTCGGCATCCTCTCCGGCCTGATCTTCCTGCCGCTTGTTGGCGCGGCTTTTATTCTCGCCTTGCGCGGCGATGATGAAGCAACACGGCGCAATGTGCGCTGGGCGGCGCTCATCACGACTGTTGCGACTTTCATTCTCTCGCTTGTCGCCTGGGATCGCTTCGATCCGGCCAATCCTGCCTTCCAGCTGATTGAGCAAAAGACATGGCTTGGTGAGACCATTCTCTACAAGCTCGGCGTCGATGGCATTTCCATGCCCTTCGTCCTGCTGACGACCTTCCTGATGCCTTTCTGCATTCTGGCCTCATGGGAATCGATTGAGACGCGCGTGCGCGAATATATGATCGCTTTCCTTGTGCTTGAGACGCTGATGATCGGCGTCTTTGCGGCGCTGGATCTGGTGCTCTTCTACGTCTTCTTCGAAGGCGGCCTCATCCCGATGTTCCTGATCATCGGCATTTGGGGCGGCAAGCGGCGCATTTATGCCTCGTTCAAATTCTTCCTCTACACGCTGGCAGGTTCGCTGCTCATGCTGCTGGCGATCTTCGCCATGTATGCAGTGGCCGGCACGACCGACATTACGGTTCTGCTCAAGACGCAATTCGGCGTGTCGATGCAGAAATGGCTCTGGCTTGCCTTCTTCGCCTCTTTCGCAGTGAAAATGCCGATGTGGCCGGTGCACACCTGGCTGCCTGACGCGCATGTGGAAGCGCCGACGGCTGGCTCTGTCATCCTGGCCGGCATTTTGCTGAAAATGGGCGGCTATGGCTTCCTGCGCTTCTCGCTGCCCATGTTCCCCGATGCATCGCAATATTTTGCGCCGCTCGTCTTCACTCTCTCTGTCATCGCCATTGTTTACACGTCGCTGGTGGCGATGGTTCAAGAGGATATGAAGAAGCTCATCGCTTATTCATCCGTGGCGCACATGGGTTTTGTCACCATGGGCATTTTCGCCATGAACGAGCAGGGCGTGCAGGGCGCAGTCTTCCAGATGGTGTCGCATGGCATTGTCTCGGGCGCGCTCTTCCTGTGTGTCGGCGTCGTCTATGACCGCATGCATACGCGCGAGATTTCAGCCTATGGCGGTCTCGTCAATCGCATGCCGATCTATGCGGTGGCTTTCCTCATTTTCACCATGGCCAATGTCGGCCTGCCGGGCACGTCCGGATTTGTCGGTGAATTCCTCACGCTGATGGGCGCGTTCAAGGCCAATACTTGGGTTGCGTTTTTTGCCACAACTGGCGTGATCCTGTCGGCCGCTTACGCACTCTACCTTTATCGCCGCGTTGTCTTTGGCGTGCTCGACAAGCCCAATCTCAAGGCGATTCAGGATGTCTCGCCGCGGGAGATGGTGCTTCTTGCACCGCTCGTTCTGCTGACGATCTATTACGGAGTTCAGCCAGGCCCGATCCTCGACGCCTGTGCGGCCTCCGTCTCTCTGCTTGTAAAAAATCTCGACACGGCGCTTTCGGCGACCAAGACGGCCGCGCTGGCGCTGCACTGAGGACACGAGACCATGACGCCCATTTCTTTCGCGCTTGCACATACTCTGCCGGAGCTCATCCTGGCGGGGGGCGCGCTCGTGCTCCTCATGCTCGGTGCCTTCAAGGGCCATAAGGGCGACTGGATCATTTCCGAACTCGCCATTGCGATCATCGGCATTGCTTTCCTCACTCTGTTCACGCCCCTTGCCGGCAAGGTGGTGATCTGGGACGGCGCTTTCATCGATGATGCATTCGGACGCTTCATGAAGGGTCTTGCGCTCATCGGTTCGATGGTGAGCCTTTTGCTGTCGCGCGAATATATGGCGCGCGAAAAGATCGATCAGTTCGAATATCCGGTGCTCATCCTGTTGGCGACAACCGGCATGTGCATGCTGATCTCGGCGCAAAATCTCATCGGCCTCTATCTCGGCCTCGAATTGATGAGCCTGTCGCTTTATGTGCTCGCTGCCTTCCATCGCGACAATCTGCGCGCCTCTGAAGCCGGTCTGAAATATTTCGTTCTGAGCGCTTTGTCGTCCGGCATGCTGCTTTATGGCGCCTCGCTTCTCTATGGTTTTGCCGGCACGGTTTCCTTCACCGGCATTGCTGACGCGCTCAAGGGGAATGTCTCGCTCGGCGTGGTCTTCGGCCTTGTCTTCCTTCTGGCCGGCCTTGCGTTCAAAATGTCGATGGTGCCGTTCCACATGTGGACGCCCGATGTTTATGAAGGCGCGCCAACGCCGGTCACGGCCTTTTTCGCTTCCGCGCCTAAGATGGCGGCTGTCGCGATCACTCTGCGCATCATCATCACGGCCTTTCCGGGCATCATGCCGCAATGGCAGCAGATCCTGATCTTCATCTCTTTGCTGTCCATGGCGCTTGGTTCGTTTGCCGCAATCGGCCAGACCAATCTCAAGCGCCTTATGGCCTATTCGTCGATCGGCCATATGGGCTTTGCCATGGTTGGCCTGGTGCCGGGCACACAATCTGGCATTTATGGCGTGCTGATTTACATGGCGATTTATCTGGCCATGACGCTCGGCACTTTCGCTGCGCTTTTGTCGATGCGCATTGGTGATCGCTATGTCGAGACGATTGCCGATCTCGCGGGCCTGTCGCGCAACAATGGCGTCATGGCCTTTTTCATCGCCATGATGATGCTTTCGCTGGCCGGCATTCCGCCACTCGCTGGCTTCTTCGCCAAGCTTTATGTCTTCCAGCCGGCGGTCGAAGCGGGCTTCTATTGGCTGGCGGTGATCGGCG
>CANHAW010000178.1 GCA_947458675.1 Beijerinckiaceae bacterium | reverse complement strand
TCGCCGCCCACCGTTCCGCCGGTGACTGGCACGCCAAGCAGGGGAGCCCCGCTCTGATCGATCAGATTGCCAGTTGCGGAAATCGAGAGGCTGCCGCTGCGGCTATAGGAATAGACCGGCTCCGAACCCGTCTGCGCATTCGGGTCGCCAAAGGTGAAAAAGCCTGCGCCATTGATGGCAAGATCGAGCGCCTTATCCGTGTTCTGCATATTGCCCTGCTGCACGGAGCGGCGGATTTCCATGGTCACAGTGCCCTGTCCGGTTTCGGAACCGGGCCTGGCTGCCAGACTGGCGCCCGAGACTTCGGAAAACTGCGCCATCGAACGTTTGAAGCCTGACGTCATCGCATTGGCAAGATTGTTCGAGATCACGCTGAGTTCGCGTGTCGACGCATTAATTCCGGTCTGAGATATCCTGAGCATGGGCTTTCTGGCTCCGAGAAGTCTTGATCGACGTGGGATCAGCAATTCATGTGCCAGCTGCGCATATCCTCCAAAGCCATGGCGCGAGGGGATAATTTCGTGGCCTCGAACTTGCAGAACTACGGGCGAACAAGGATATGAAGATGCGTGCAACGCCCATATTGATCGCGGTTTTCGCTGCTCTTGCGCTCGCCGGGCTGGTCCTCGCGCCACCGTGGGTGACCCAATATGTCGATCCCTATGCTTTGCTCATCGTATCGGTCGGGACGATTGCGATCACTTTGATGCGCTCAGGCGCCAAGGCCTGCATCGCGTCTCTTCGCACCATCTTTTCGTTTGAGCAGGATCTGATGCAACGCCGGGAGGCGCTGGCTTCTGTCTTCTCCGACATGGCCACAATTGCCCGAAGACAGGGGCCGGTTGCTCTCGAAAAATATCAGGTCGACGATCCATTGCTTGCTGAAGGTCTCGCACGTTTCGTTGACGGGGCCGATGAAGAAAGCCTGTCGCGTTTCCTCGAGCGAGAGCTCGAAAAGCACGACGAGAGAAACATTGCCCAAATCGATGTTTGGCGCGGTTGGATCGATCACGCACCTGCCATGGGGCTCATCGGCACCATCATCGGGCTGGTCGGCGTTTTGGGAAACCTCTCAGATCCAAGGGCCATCGGGCCATCACTCGCTCTGGCTTTGCTGACAACTCTATATGGCGCAGTGCTTGCCAATTTTGTCGGCATACCATTGTTGGCGCGCGTGAAGCGCCGATTGCGCGATAATCGCGCTTACATGCAGAACATCGCCGATGGTCTGTGCATTCTGGCGCGCGGTGGCAGCCCTCGTCACTTCAGAGAAGCGATCCACCCGCAACTTGCCGCTCCTCCTGCGCTCAAATTGGTTGGGGCGCGATGAACGCCGCTATTGCCGAACGCTATGAGGCAGAACCAAGACGCTCAATTGCTTGGGCGCTCATGCTTGCCGATACAGGGCTTTTGCTGACTGCATTTTTTGCGCTCATGGTTGCCCATAGTGAGCCGGTGACCTCGCAGATCGAGCCTTTGCGAGCGGATTTCGTTTCCCAAGTGCCGCGAAATGCAGACGAGCTTTTGGCGCGTTTACGGCAAAATCGGGCGGACATTGAAATGTCGATGGGTGCGGGATCATCGGCGCGCGGCCAGCAGGTCGATCCGGTTGAAAATATTTATCGCAAACTCGCGTCCGAATTGGATCCCTCGCAGCTCCTGCTTGAACGTGCCGGCAATACGATCGTTGTGAGCCTCGGATCAGCCGTACATTTTGCTCCAGGTTCTGCCGAACTCGATGCAGCTGCCATCCGCACCATTGCTTCGCTCGGAAGTCTGCTTGCTGAATTCAAAGCTGAAATATCGGTTGAGGGCCACGCCGATAATCGTGCTGTTTCCGGCCGTTATCGCGATAATTGGGAGCTTGCTTCGGCTCGCGCCGGATCGGTGGTACGCGAACTCGGCATGTCGATGGGATCGTCTGGATCGGTTCTTAAAAGTGTCAGCTACGGCGATCGAAAGCCGCTTCTGGATACGCTGGATACGGCAGGGCGCGAACGCAATCACCGCGTCGAGATCAGAATTCGCCCGCTCTAAGCGTCAATTTTCAGGCTTCCTGCATCCAGCCGCGCAATTGCGTCAGTGCAGATTTTTTCATCTGTGACACCCGGCCAACAGTCACATCGAGAACTTCACTGATCTCTTCGAGATTGAGCTCTTCGACAAAGTAAAGTTGGAGCACCAAGGCTTCACGTTCGCGCAATTTACGAAGATTGCGCTTCAGCAGCTCGCGCATTTCCCCAGACAAGAGGGCGCTTTCAGGAGTGTGGCCATCATCGGCAAACCACGCTGAATGATCGTCATAAACTTCGTCAAGTGACTTGTCGCGGGGAACGCTGGCTGCTTTTAGACGCCAGGATTCATATTCTGCGATTGTGATCCCGAGATGTTCGGCAACAAGCTCAGGCTTTGTGGGGTCGCCGCCTGCCTCCTTCACCGCCCGTTCGGCAGCAAGGATTTGATCTCGCCGTTGCACGCCAAGACGCGTGAGGGTGAGATGCTTGCGCAAGTGATCGGTCAAGGAGCCGCGGACACGCACGGCTGCATAGGCGGTGAAACTGGCTTGTCCCGTATCCTGAAACCGCTGCGCGGCCTCGACCAAATTCACCATACCAATCTGGATCAGGTCTTCGACCTCAAAAAGATCGCGCACGCGCCCATGGATCTGCCATGCGATCTTGCGGACAAGTGGCATGTGTGAGCGAACGCGTTCGGCAATTTCTTTTGGATCATTGACCTGCGCTGCATAGGCGCGCACGCCGCTCATGGCGCCGGCTCCCGTGCGAAGAAGGTCTCATCATCCTCATTGATGGGTGTTGCCTTTGGGCCGGTGATGCTGGCAGCCAGCCCCTCAAAGGCCTTGGCAGAGCGTGATCCCGGAGCTGACAAAACAACCGGATTGCAACGGCTCACGCTTGCATTGAGAGCATCGTCTTCCGGAATGGTCGCCACATGATAGGTGTTGGCCGTCAGGAAACGATCGACAATGGCCTTGAAGCGCTTGAACACATCGCGGCCATGAGCATCGTTGCGTGCCCGGTTCACGACAATATCGAAATGTGTCACACGACCATTTTGCGACAAAACCTTGATGCAGGCATAGGCATCGATAAAGGCAGCCGGTTCTCCGACAACAACAACGATCACGCGATTGCAGGCATGGACGAAATCAAGAACATTATCTTCTATGCCTGCTGCCGTATCGACGACAAGGCAATCGACATCGCGCGAAAGTTCACTGAAGGAACGGATGATCTTCCGTCGGTTTTGTACCGACAGGTTCATCATTTCAGTCAAGCCGCTGCCGCCTGAAATCAGCTTCACGCCATTCGGACCTTCGGTGCATATGTCCAGAAGGGGGAGATTTGCATTCAGCGCATCGACAACTGTCTTGTTGGGATTGACGCCCATGAGAATATGCGCATTTGCGAGCGCAAGATCGGCATCGAAAAGCGCGACGCGTTTTCCGATTTTTCCGAGCGCAAGCGAAAGATTGACCGACAAGTTTGTCTTGCCGACGCCGCCCTTGCCGCTGGTGATTGCGATGGCTGTGCTTGGTTGCATGCCCATAAAACCTTAATTCAGAGCCTGAATGCCAGGAATGGCGCCGTGGATCAGCTGATCGAGATCATCCGTTCCCGGTTCGACAATTCCGCGCGTCAAATGTGGTGTCGCTGCAAGATAGGCGACCGGCGTCTTGCGGAGCGCCAATGTGCCCAATGTTGCAAGCGTGGGTTGCGCTTCCGCAAGTTTCGTCAGGACAACAGCATCGAGATTTGGATAGCGATTGAGCATGATGCCGGTACTGTCCGAGGACAGGTTTGCTGCAATGACGCCGATCCTTGTGATCGGTGCCATGCCTGCACGGTTCTCTTCGATTGTTTCCATCAAAGCCAGGCATTCATCGGAATTGCTCGGCATATCAACCAGCATTGTGAGGTCTGGATCGACAGACTGCGAAAATTCCGACAATTCGCTGACATGTTCGATATCGACAACGGGAATGTCGAGGATTCGGCCATAAGCACGCAATTGCTCGGCAGCACCAAGGCGACTTGAATCTGCATTGACGAATGTCACCCGTGCCTCGGGATCGTTCATGCGCAGACGAGCGGCAAGTTGAGCGAGGAAAGTTGTCTTGCCAGAGCCGGAGGGGCCAAGCGCCACGATCACGCGCGGAGCGGCGACAAGTGTCGCAGGCGCTTCATGCTGAATTCGGCGAGCGAGGAAATTGCCGAATTTCCGATCGGCATTCTCACAATCATATGCGCCCGATTGCGCGAGGAAGACCGCAATCAGCTCGGGGGTCGCGCCAGCAGCGCGCAGGCCATTGGCCATGAGGTCCGAGCTGAGCATGGACTTTATTTCCGAGACCGATTTTTCCAAAGCACGCATGCGCTTTTCATCTATGGACTGCGTGGCCGGTTGGGCCGGCGATTGTGCCTGCGGGGCTGTTGCTTTCACCGTGCGGCCGGCACGTGCTCCGCGATCTTCTCCGCGTGCGGCTGCGCGCGCGCTGGAGAGCAGGGCGGCAAAATCTTCTTCCTTGCGCGCATTTCGGGCAGGCGTGAAACGCTTGGGCCTTTCGATCTCATCCTGTTCCGCGTCTGGTGGTCCAGCGATGATTTCAATGCCGCCGTTGACCTGTCGGGTCGAATAGATCCGGGCATCGCCGCCGAGTTCGCGGGTGATTTTGGCCATGGCCTCGACGCTGTCGTCAGCGAATACTTTCATTCTGTTCAACATCGCTTATGTCCTGTTATTCCGAGGCGCCGATAACGGCGACGACATTGATCCGTTTTGTTTCTGGAACTTCCTTGTATGTCAGCACAAGCCCGTCCGGGACGGCCTGGCGCACAAGTGCTGAGAGATCGCGACGCAGCAGGGGCGTCGTGACAAGTACGAGCGTCTTATTGTCCTCAGCAAGTTTGCGACCTTGCTCCTGCAGAGATTCGAGCAGCTTCCTGGCAAGACCCGGTTCGATCATGCCGGCATCCCGGCCGCCGGCGCGGGCGTTTTGCACGATGAGCTGTTCGAGGCCTGGATCGAGGGTGATGACGGAGAGCGGTTCTTTCGGACCGCTCACGCGCTGGACGATGATCGGTGCAAGAGCGACGCGGGCCGTATCGACGAG
>CANHAW010000177.1 GCA_947458675.1 Beijerinckiaceae bacterium | reverse complement strand
GGAACCTCGGTCTCAACAGCCATTTTAATCCTCAGCGTTCGATCGTGGCCGTGCGGCGGATCTTCTTCTGCAGAAGAAGCACGCCATAGAGCAGAGCTTCGGCGGAAGGCGGGCAGCCGGGGACATAAATGTCGACCGGCACGATGCGATCGCAGCCGCGCACCACCGAATAGGAATAATGATAATAGCCGCCGCCATTGGCGCAGGAGCCCATGGAGATGACGTAGCGCGGCTCCGGCATCTGGTCGTAGACCTTGCGAAGCGCGGGCGCCATTTTATTGGTCAGCGTGCCGGCGACGATCATGACGTCCGACTGGCGTGGCGAGGCGCGCGGGGCAAAGCCGAAACGCTCGGCATCATAGCGCGGCATCGACATTTGCATCATCTCGACCGCGCAGCACGCCAGGCCGAAGGTCATCCACATCAGCGAGCCGGTGCGCGACCAGGCAATGAGATCATCGACCGAGGTCAGAAGGAAACCGCGATCGGCGAGCTGGTCCGAGACATTGACGAAAAAAGGATCTGTCGCGCCGACCGGCTTGCCGGTGGCGGGATCGAGAATCCCGCGCGGGGCCTGAGCGACGAGAGTCTGCGGGGCGTTATCCATCAATCCCACTCCAGGGCTCCCTTCTTCCACTCATAGATGAAGCCGATCGTCAGCACGCCGAGGAAGACCATCATCGACCAAAAGCCGAACAGGCCGATATCGTTGAAGGCCACGGCCCAGGGAAAGAGGAAGGCCACTTCAAGGTCGAAAATGATGAAGAGCAGCGACACCAGATAGAACCGCACGTCGAATTTCATGCGGGCATCGTCGAATGCGTTGAAGCCGCATTCATAGGCCGACAATTTCTCGGGATCTGGCTTGGAATAGGCGACAACGAAAGGAGCCACCAGCAAAGCTGCGGAAATACCGCCGGCTACGGCGATGAAGATCACAAGCGGCAGGTAGTCTGACAGAAGGCTCGACATGCGCTGACCCGAGTGCTGCAGAAATCCAGGCTGTCGGCAGAGCTCTTCCCCGATCCGGAATCCGGATGGCAAAGGCCTGCGAGACGGGCGGAGGAGTATCGCAGCGCAGCGAAGGGCGCAAGGTGTCAGAGGGGTTCCCTGCACGTCTTACGTGGCAAGAATGTGTCGGATCACATGGCCCGCAAGGCCTGCCCTAGAGGAAGCCGAGCCGGCCCGCGACCAGTCCGATCAGCGTCCCGCCGGCGATAGCATAGAGCGGATTATACTTTGTGAGGGCGATGAAGGAGGCCGAGGCAATGACAATTCCAACGCCCAAAGCCCCTGAGACGGCTGCCTGCGCCGTTACCACGCCGCTCGCCACGATCAGGCCCAGAACAATGGGCGGCAAAGCCAGTTGAAGCACCGGGAACCAGTCCTGCCGGGCCAGCCGGACATAGAGCCGTCCAACCAGTAAAGCGATGATGCTGGAGGGAATAACGGCGGCAAGCGTCGCAGCCAAAAGCCCCTCAAGCCCCGCCACACGCCAGCCGACGAGCGAGATCATCATGAAATTCGGCCCCGGCGCCGTCTGGGACAAGGCAAAATCGCGGGCGAATTCCGCATTGGTTAGCCAAGGATGCACCTCGACCGACAGGCGGTGGATTTCCGGCATCATGGCCGGGGCGCCCCCCACCGAGACCAGCGAGAGGGCGCCGAAAGTCACGGCCAGTTTGATCAGAGGCGATTCGGTCATTTGCGCCGCCTCCACCAGGTCGCAGCAAAACAGATGGGCGCGAGCACAAGAATGGTCCCGACGAAGGGCAGACGCAGCACGCCCATGGCGAGGAAAGTCGCAACCGCAAAACCCAGATGCATGGGCTCCAGCCGCAGATTGCGACCCATTTTGATTCCCATGCCGATGACCAGACCCGCCGCAGCCGCCCCTGCCCCAATGGTCGCCGCCTGCACATCGGCATTGGCGGCGAAAAGCTCATAGACCATGGTCAGGCCGATCAGGATCAGGATCGGAATGATCATCAGGCCGGAAAGGGCGATCACGGCGCCCAGCGGCCCCTGAAAACGGTCACCGACCATGACGGACATATTCAGAATATTGCCGCCCGGCAGGATCTGCCCCATGCCGATCACCTCGGCATATTCGCGCTCGGACATCCAGCGCCGGCGATCGACAATGACATGGCGCGCCATGGTCGCCACGCCGCCAAAGCCGCCCAGCGCCATTTCGGCAAAGCCCATAAAAAGTTCGAGCTTGCCAACCGTGCGGCCGGCATTTGTGTCCGGGGTTTTGGCGGTGTCTTCCATGCCTGCCCTTCTGCGCTTCTTCGCGCTGCGGATCAAGCGTCTGGAACCTTTCACGGGGCGGATTCTCGCGCTGGAACGCGATTGAAGGATGTCGCAAGAATCCAGCCCGCAGCAATGGCCGCGGGCTGGTTTGGCGAAGACGTCGTCTAGCGGAACAGCGACAGGATCTGCTGACTCGACTGGTTGGCAATGCTGAGCGATTGCACGCCGAGCTGTTGCTGGACCTGCAGCGCCTGCAGACGCGTCGACTCGGCATTCATGTCGGCATCGACCAATTGGCCGACACCTTTTGTGACGGCATCCATCAGGTTGGAGACGAATTCGGATTGCATTCCGATCCGGGTTTTCACGGCGCCAAGATCGCTGGCCGCAGTGGTGATGTCGGTCATCGCCGCATCGACAATGTTGATGTAATTGGTCAAGGTCGTCTGGTCCGCGCTTGAATCCGTAAGCGATGAAATGTCGAGATCGCTGACCTTGACATTGCTGGTCGATCCGGACGTGCGTGCCTTGTCGATAATGCCCTCGCCCGACGCACCTTTGTCGAAAAGGGCAACCTTCGACACATCCACATCGATCGTGCCGATGGCGACGCTCGTGCCGGAACGCGTGAAAGATCCGACAATGGCTTTGGTGCCATTATAGCCCGTCGCGGACGAATCCACCGCAAGCCAGTTTTGGCCCGAGAAGGTCGAGGAATCCGCCACGCTCTGGATCTGGTCCTGGAGCTGGGAGATTTCCGCCTGCACCTTGGCCCGGTCGATGCCGGGCTGGCGGGCGGCAACGAGTTTCGACTTGATCTGCGTGACCAGATCGGACGTCGTTTTCAACGCCGCCGAGGCGACATCCACCGTGGCCGCGCCCATACCGAGCGCATCCTTGACGGTGGACAGGGCGGCATTATCGGATCGCATCGTGGTTGCGATGGACCAATAGGCCGCATTATCCGCAGCGGTGGAGACACGCATGCCCGTTGAAATACGGTCCTGCGTCGTCTGCATCGCCCGGTTGGTCGCATTCAGATTCTGAAGCGCCGTAATGGCCGAAGCATTCGTGAGTAAGCTTGTCATGAGCTATGTCCCATTCAGGAAACAGAGGGACATACTGGGCTCTCACCAGTACGACGGACTGGCCTCATGCCGCTCACCCGGACCATGCCGGACATTGCACCGTCGTGCACCCATGATGCGCGGCAAGTTTTAATCCCGCGTTCCGGAGAAAGGTTAAATTCTGCTAAATCAGCAGGTAATGCGGCCCGCGCGCGGTGCGCAATCCAGATCGGGATTAACCTCGCCAGGCGCCTCCGCCTGCCCGCTTTCTTGCCCCGCCGCAGGCTCGGGCGCGGACGGCTCCGGCCTTGAGGAGACTGGCGCCATCTGGCAACCGCCAAGCGCGAGAGCGAAAATCAAAATACCAAAACGAACCATGAAATTCCCTCGATCATGGGGTCTTGCCCAAAATATCCTCACGATTGAGCCGCCAGATCGCAAAGTTGAGCGCCCCTGCAAAAGTGACCCAGCAGAGATAGGGAACCAGCAACAGGCCCGCCGTCCGGTCGATAGGCAGGAAAACCACGATCATGGCGGCAATGGACAACCACAGGGCCACAAGTTCGAAAAAGGCCTGATCTGGCCGGCGCCTGCCGAAAAACAGCCAGGACCAGGCCCCGTTCAGCCCAAGGCTCCCCAGATACAAGGCCAGTTCCGGCCAAGCCGCGAGGCCGCGAGCCTCGAAAATCCGCCAGCCGGCGACTGCGATCATGAGGAAGAGAACCGTCCATGCGGGCGCAAACAACCAGTTCGGCGGTCGCCAGCGCGGCTTTTTGAGATCTTCATACCATTGACCCGGCATGAAAAAGGCGCCGCTGGACGCAGCCGCCATATTCAGGCCGAGGAAGACCAGCAGAGGAAAAACATCCGAAAAACTCATCCGATCCCTTCCGGCTTCACCAAAGCCGTTGATCTTCCAGCAATGATCAGACAGTTTGACACATGAATATGTCAAATTGACTGGAAGCCGTCCCAATGCGCCTCGTCTACCCCTTTGCCGCAATCGTTGGCCAAGAAGACATGAAAACCGCCCTGCTGATCGCCGCTGTCGATCAAGGCGTTGGGGGCGTGCTCGTCTTCGGCGACCGCGGCACCGGCAAATCGACCGCCGTTCGCGCGCTTGCAGCTTTGCTCCCCAAGCGACACGTGATTGCCGGTTGCGCCTATCAATGTACGCCTGAGCGCAGCGCTGGATTATGCGAGTCCTGCGGACCCAATGCCACACCCAAGCTGCAGCTTGAACCCATGCCCGTTGTCGATCTACCGCTGGGCGCGACAGAAGACCGGATTACCGGTGCGCTCGACATTGAACGCGCTTTGGCCGGGGGCGAAAAGAAATTCGAACCGGGCCTGCTGGCACGCGCCCATGGCGGCTTTCTCTATATCGACGAAGTGAACCTGCTCGAGGATCATCTCGTCGATCTGTTGCTCGATGTCACGGCCTCGGGCGAGAATGTTGTCGAGCGCGAAGGGTTCAGCCTGCGCCATCCGGCGCGTTTCGTGCTCGTGGGCTCAGGCAATCCTGAAGAAGGCGAATTGCGGCCGCAATTGCTCGACCGTTTCGGTCTTTGCCTCGAAGTCAAAACACCGCGCGATCTCGAAAGCCGTATCGAAGTCGTGCGCCGTCGCGATGCTTTCGAGCGCGACCGCGCCGCTTTCATCGCGAAATGGCAGAAGGAAGAAGAAAAAATCCGTCGCCGCATCAAAAAAGCGCAGACGCTGATCCACGATATAGACGTTCCGGACGATGTGATGGAACGCGCCGTGCCGCTGGTGGGCAACACGTGGTTGGGGCCCGCGCAGTAGTCACCCAAACTC
>CANHAW010000176.1 GCA_947458675.1 Beijerinckiaceae bacterium | reverse complement strand
TATTGGCGGGGGCACGACGAAGGTTTCGCGCATTGTCGAGGGCCGGATCGAAACCTGCGGCGCCCTTGCCATTGGCGGTCGCCAATTGGCGTGGTCGCGCGATGATGTGCTCGTGCGTTGCGATGAGAGCGCGCGGATTTTTCTGCAACGCGCCGGGCTCGATTGGGCGATCGGATCGCAGCTGGATCGCGAAGCACTTGAGCGTCTTTCTGTGTTGATGGCGGATTCTCTGCTTGCTGCGATCCGCGATCCGGCTTCGCAGCCAGATCTCTGGCTCACCGATCCGGTCTGTCTTTTGCCTGCCGATGGTCTGGTTTTTTCAGGCGGTGTTGCTGAATTTATTTATGAGCGCGAAACGCGCGATTTTTCCGATATGGGCCGAAGGCTCGGTCGCGCTCTTCGCCTGAAACTTGCGCAGGATGCGCCGGCTCCTTTGCTGCCTGCAGGCGAATGTATTCGCGCCACTGCTTTGGGCGCATCCGAATTCACCGTGCAGATGAGCGGCCAGACAAGTTTTATCTCTCATCCTGCTTTGCTGCTGCCGCGCCGCAATCTGCCTGTCCTTCTGCCGCCCATTTCATTCGCCGGCATGCCTGATGCACATGCGATTGCCTCAAACATTCGCGCCCATCGCAAAATGTTCGATCTCGATCGCGCGGAGAGCGAATTTGCGCTGGCCTTTCGTTGGCGCGGCGCGCCCGAATATAGCCGCTTGCGCGCGCTTGCCGATGGCATTGCCGATGGTTTGAGCGACAGGCTGGCGGCCGGCTTGCCGATTCATCTGATGCTGGAAGGCGATGCTGCGCTGACGCTGGGTTCCATCCTGCGCGATGAAAAGGGCATTGAAAGCCCGGTGCTCGCTATTGACGGGATCACTTTGCGCGATTTCGATTTCGTCGATATGGGCCGCATTCGTCTGCCCTCCGGCATGGTGCCGGTGACGATCAAATCGCTTCTCTTCGATGTCGTCCAATTTGCGCCGCAGTGACGGCCCGGCAGAGCCTGCTTCTGGCGCGTGAAATCCTGACATGAAAAAAGAGCGCTCTTTCGAGCGCTCTTTTCAGTCAATTCGGTCTGGCATTGCGCTGGAAATTTCCGCGCGGGCCTTGTTGTGCGCGGGCCTCGCCTTCTGCTCCGCGCGGCCGGTTGGGTCCGGGTCCGCGCTTTTGTTCGGGGCGGCGCTGCTGATGCGGTTTGTTGGCGCGTGGCGCGGGGCGACCGCGCGATGCAGGCGCCTGCGTTTCAGGCTGTGCCTTGCCTTCGGCGCTGCGTCGGTCGATTGCCGTCAGGCTCTGGCGCGTCAGACGTTCGATCTGGCGCAGCAGATGGCGCTCTTCATTGTCGCAGAAGGAAATGGCAATGCCCTCAGCGCCGGCGCGCGCTGTGCGTCCGATGCGGTGGACATAGCTTTCCGCCACATCAGGCAGCTCGAAATTCACCACATGCGACACATGATCGACATCGATGCCGCGCGCGGCAATGTCGGTTGCCACCAGAACGCCGGTGCGGCCATCCTTGAATTCGGCGAGTGCACGCTGGCGTGCGCCCTGGCTCTTGTTGCCGTGAATGGCAGCTGCAGCAATGCCCGAGTCGGAGAGATAATTTGCCACTTTGTCAGCGCCGCGCTTGGTGCGCGTGAAAACGATGACGCGCGAAAAATCTTTCGCGCGCAGCAATTCAACCAGCAGATCGCGTTTGGCCTTGGTATCGACCAGATAGACCGATTGCACCACGCGCTCCGCCGTTGTGGCGACCGGGGTCACCGTCACTTGCGTGGGCGCGTTCAGCAGTTCTCCGGCCAGCGTTGCAATTTCTTTCGGCATGGTGGCCGAGAAGAAAAGGCTCTGCCTCTTGGCCGGCAGGCGCGAGATGATCTTGCGGATCGGCACGACAAATCCGAGGTCGAGCATGTGATCGGCCTCATCGAGCACGATAAATTCCGTGCCGGACAATTTGACCGTGCCGCCCGCCATATGGTCGAGCAGACGACCGGGCGTGGCAACGAGCACATCGACGCCGCGCGCCATGGCCTCGACCTGCGGCCGGTGTCCGACGCCGCCGACGATCACGGCGACGCGCAGCCGCCCATGGCGGCCATAATTGCGAAAGCTCTCGGCGATCTGGGCGACCAGCTCGCGGGTGGGGGCCAGAATCAAGGCGCGCGCCATGGTCGGGGCCGGGCGGGCGGGGGAGGCCATCATCTGCTGGATGATGGGCAAAGCGAAGGCGGCTGTCTTGCCGGTGCCCGTCTGGGCAATGCCGAGAAGGTCGCGGCCCTGAAGCAGGATCGGGATGGATTGGGCCTGGATCGGGGTCGGCGTCGTATAACCCTCCTCGTCAAGCGCGCGGAGGATGGTCTCGGCAAGGCCGAGATCCTTGAAAGAAGTCAATTGGCAATCTTTCCAGAAAGATGAGCCCCATCGCCGGCACCTTTGGGCCGGTTCTCGAGCAGGACTCGCTACATGGGGACGAGCCCCGCGATCCTGGGCTCCTCTGGGGTGATACCCCTGCGCTCGACAGCGGGCGATGGCGGAAAGCCGGTTCGCCGGATGCGGCTGGAGCGCAAAGCGCCTCGAAGAGGCTGGTCACCTATTGCATCGCGGGGAGGTTGCGTCAATCGAAATAGGGTTTAGAACGCGGGTCTGGGTCAGATCAGGGTTTCGGACATGCACGGCCAGAACAACCAGCTTTCGCTCTCCAAAGACAAAATCCGCATCGTTTTGCTGGAAGGCATCAATGACAGCGCTGTCGAGCTGATCACAGGTTCGGGCTATTCCAACACGACCCGTCTGATGAAAGCGCTGGATGGCAAAGAGCTCGAAGAGGCCATTCGCAACACCCATATCATCGGCATTCGCTCGCGCACGCAATTGACCGACGAGGTTTTCGCCAAGGCGGAAAAACTCATCGCCGTGGGCTGCTTCAGCGTCGGCACCAATCAGGTCGATCTCGATGCAGCGCGCATTCGCGGCATTCCGGTGTTCAATGCGCCTTTCTCCAACACGCGCAGCGTGGCCGAGCTTGTCATTGGCGAGCTTGTCATGCTGTTCCGCCGCATCTTCCCGCGGTCCGTCTCGGCCCATGAAGGCGGCTGGGATAAATCGGCCGAGGGCTCGATTGAAGTGCGCGGCAAGACTTTGGGCATTGTCGGCTATGGCAATATCGGCAGCCAATTGTCGACGCTGGCCGAAGCCATGGGTATGCGCGTCATTTATTTCGATGTCACCGACAAGCTGCGCCACGGCAATACGGAGCCCGTCGAAAGCCTGTCGGAATTGCTGCGCCTTTCCGATGTCGTGTCGCTGCACGTGCCTGAAACGGCATCGACCTTCAACATGATGGGCGCCGCGCAATTCGCCCAGATGAAGAAGGGCGCGCATTTCATCAATAATGCGCGCGGCACAGTTGTCGATCTCGATGCTTTGGCAGCAGCTTTGAAGAGCGGTCATCTCGCTGGTGCGGCGGTTGACGTGTTCCCGGTCGAGCCTGCCTCCAATAATGATAAATTTGTCTCGCCGCTGCAGGGCATCCCCAATGTCATTCTGACACCGCATATTGGCGGCTCGACGGAAGAGGCGCAGGAGCGCATTGGCGCGGAAGTGGCGCGCAAGCTCGTGGAATATAGCGATGCCGGCTCGACTGTCGGTGCAGTCAATTTCCCCCAGGTGCAATTGCCCTCGCGCGCGCAGGGCACGCGTTTCATTCACGTGCATCGCAATGTGCCGGGCGTGATGAACCGTCTGAACGAGGGTTTCTCGCGCCATGGCGTCAATATTGCCGCGCAATATCTGCAGACCGAAGGCGATCTCGGCTATGTCGTCGTCGAGGCCGATGGCGGCAGCGGCGATGCAGAGGCCGTGCTGGAAGAAATGAAGGCGGTCGACGGCACCATTCGCGCCAGACTCCTCTACGCCGGCGCCTGAGGCCCCTCTGGAAAGCTGCACGCCCCGCCCAAACCGGCGGGGCGTTTGCTTTTGTAGCCATCTGACAGAAATGGCTCTTTCATCCCGAAGGCGGTTCGCTGGCGGCAGGAATGTCTTCGGCTTGGCATTGGCCTTGAGCCATGCGATGCAGGCGGCCGGATGTTCGATTCCGGAGATGAATATGCGCAGTCTGACCTTCCGCCGCCCCGATGATTGGCATGTCCATTTCCGTGACGGCGTGATGATGAAAACGGTTGTGCCTTATACGGCGCGCGCTTTCGGACGGGCCATTATCATGCCCAATCTCACCCCGCCCGTGACGACAGCCGCCATGGCCGAGGCCTATCGCCAGCGCATCATGGAATGCGTTCCGGCGGGCACAGATTTTACCCCGCTGATGACATGCTATCTGACCGACCACACAGATGCTGCCGATCTTGTGGCGGGACACAAGGCTGGCATTTTCACCGCTGCCAAGCTTTACCCCGCTCATGCAACGACCAATTCAGCCCATGGCGTCACATCCATCGACCACATTATGAATGTGCTCGAAGCCATGGCGGAAAACGGCATTCCGCTTCTGACCCATGGCGAAGTGACGCGCGCCGATGTCGATATTTTTGATCGCGAAGCGCGTTTTGCCGAAGAGATTCTGGCCCCGCTGCTGCAGCGCTTGCCGGAGCTGCGCGTGGTGATGGAGCATATTACGACCGAGCAGGGCGCAGCGCTTGTCCTTGCGCACAAGCACCGCATGGGCGCCACCATTACGCCCCAGCACCTTCTCTACAATCGCAATGCTTTGTTTCAGGGTGGATTGCGTCCGCATATGTATTGCCTGCCCGTGCTCAAGCGCGAAAAGCATCGTCAGGCTTTGCGCAAGGCTGCAACCGGTGGCGAGACCTGTTTCTTTCTCGGCACCGATACTGCGCCGCATCTGCGTCATCTCAAGGAAAGCGACTGCGGCTGCGCCGGCGTCTTTTCGGCCCCTGTGGCGGTTGCTGCCTATCTGCAAGTCTTTGCAGAAGAGAATGCGCTCGATCGTTTCGAGGCCTTTGCTTCGCTCAACGGGCCGGCTTTCTATCGCATGGCGCCGAATGAGGAGCGTGTCACCTATGTCGAGCGCCCGGCGCGCATCGCCGAAGAGATCGAGGTCGATGGTGCTGGCAAGCTGGTCAGCCTGTTTTCGGGCGAAGCTGCGCCATGGAGTCTTGCTGCCTGATCTGT
>CANHAW010000175.1 GCA_947458675.1 Beijerinckiaceae bacterium | reverse complement strand
GAGATTGGCGAGCCCGACGATGCTCTGGTGCGCGCGGTGCTGGTAAAACTCTTTGTCGACCGGCAGCTCGTGGTCGATACGTCGGTGGTGGAATATCTCGCCTTGCGCATTGAACGCTCTCTGGATGCAGCGCGCGCGGTGGTGGAAGAGCTCGACCGCGAGGCTTTGGCCCTGCGCCGCCCCATTACGCGGCCCGTTGCGGCCGATGTCTTGCGTCGGCTGGACGGTCGGTAACCCTGTTGGGGTCTTGATAGGGCCCCGTCGCCACTGTCATGCTAATGTCATTCTGAAACCCAACCTTGCGCCCATTGTTCGGGAGCTGGGAGAGTGCTGTGACGCGTAACAATGCCGAGGCGACGATGGCCCCAGCGCACCGGGATCCGGCTGTGCCGATTGAACCTGCTTCCGTGGCCGGTTATGCGCGCTTTGTGAATCGCGAATTGTCCTGGCTGGAATTCAATCGCCGCGTTCTGCTGGAAGCCTCAAACAGGAACCATCCGCTGCTCGAGCAGCTGCGCTTTCTGTCGATCTCGGCAAACAATCTCGACGAATTTTTCATGGTGCGTGTCGCCGGTCTGCGCGGGCAGGTGCGTTCGGGCGTCAATGTCATGTCGGAGGATGGGCAGTCGCCGGCAGAGCAGCTCGTGCAGATACGCGAACAGGTGATGAAACTCACCGCCGAACAGCAGGCGCGTTTTCACGATTTGCGCGACGATTTGCGCGCATTCGATATTGAAATCGTGGATCGCTCCGATCTCTCCGATCATGAGGCCTCCTGGCTCGATGATCATTTTCAGCAGCATGTTTTTCCAATTCTCACGCCGCTTGCCATCGATCCGGCGCATCCTTTCCCGTTCATTCCCAATCTCGGTTTTTCAGTTGCCTTCGATCTGGTGCGCGCCCAGGACGGCCGCCGCCTCAATGCGCTTGTGCGCTTGCCGGTGAAGGTCGATCGCTTCGTGCGCCTGCCGGAAGTTTTCAAGCCGGGCTGTGCGCGTTTCGTGCCGCTGGAAACGCTCATCGTCATGCAGACGAAACGCCTGTTTCCTGGCTATGCAGTGCGCGGGCAGGGCGTTTTTCGCGTCATTCGAGACAGCGATCTGGAAGTCGAAGAAGAGGCGGAAGATCTGGTGCGCGTGTTCGAGAGCGCTCTGAAACGTCGTCGGCGCGGCCGCGTCATCCGGCTCGAATTCGATGCGCATATGCCCGAGAGCCTGCAGCAATTTGTTGCCGATGAAATGGATGCCGGCGCCGATGAAACCTTTGTGCATGACGGCATGCTGGCGCTCAATGAATTGTCGGAAATCGTTGGGCTCGATCGCCCAGATCTGAAATTCAAACCCTATAATCCGCGTTTTCCCGAGCGTGTGCGCGACAATGGCGGCGATTGTTTTGCGGCCATCAAGCAGAAGGATCTCGTCGTCCACCACCCTTACGAATCCTTCGACGTTGTGGTGCAATTCCTCAATCAGGCCGCACGCGACCCCAATGTGGTTGCCATCAAGCAGACGCTCTATCGCACCTCATCCGACAGTCCGATCGTGCGCGCCCTGATCGAGGCGGCGGAAGCCGGCAAATCGGTGACGGCTTTGATCGAACTCAAGGCCCGCTTCGATGAGGAAGCCAATATCCGCTGGGCGCGTGATCTTGAGCGCGCCGGCGCGCAGGTCGTCTTTGGCTTCATCGAATTGAAGACGCATGCCAAATTGTCCATGGTCGTGCGGCGTGAGGGCGCTTCGCTCGTCACTTATTGCCATGTCGGGACGGGCAATTATCATCCCCAGACCGCGCGCATCTATACGGATGTGTCCGTCTTCACCGCCGATCCGGTCATTGCGCGCGATGTATCGCGTGTGTTCAATTTCATCACCGGCTATGCCGAGCCCGCCGGGCTTGAGCGCATGGCCATGTCGCCCTTGACGCTGAAGACGCGCTTTTTGCAGCATATCGAAGAAGAAATCGGCTTTGCGCGTGCGGGAAA
The DNA here is from genome assembly GCA_947458675.1 of Beijerinckiaceae bacterium. Classification (GTDB taxonomy): domain Bacteria; phylum Pseudomonadota; class Alphaproteobacteria; order Rhizobiales; family Beijerinckiaceae; genus Terripilifer. The sequence continues at coordinate 3,215 of CANHAW010000175.1, read as the reverse complement.
ACCAGCCGCCATCTGGGGCAAATGCAATGCTTTGGTCGATCCGGAAATCATCGATGCCTTTTATGCAGCGAGCCAGGCGGGTGTGAATATCGATCTGGTCATACGCGGCATTTGTTGCCTGCGGCCGGGCGTGAAGGGTCTTTCGGAAAATATCCGGGTCAAGTCGATTGTCGGGCGCTTTCTCGAACATGCGCGCATTTATGCTTTCGGGGGCGGGCATGGCCTGCCGCATGCCAAGGCGCATGTCTATATTTCCTCGGCCGATCTGATGCAGCGCAATCTCGACCGCCGCGTCGAGGTGATGATGCCCATCGTCAATCCGACGGTTCACGAACAGGTACTCGACCAGATCATGGTCGCCAATCTTATCGACAACGAACAATCCTACCGGGTCTTGCCCGACGGTTCGAGCCAGCGCATAGTCCCGGCCGCTGGCGATGAGCATTTCAACGCCCATTCCTACTTCATGACCAATCCGAGCCTCTCGGGGCGCGGCAAGTCCTTGAAGGATTCCAGTCCGAAGACGCTTTTCAAGCGTCTGGAAAAACGCTGAGACGCATGTTGCTTGCCAGGAAAGATGCGCCGGGCCGCCTAGCCGGTCGTGCTCCCGTCGCCATTGTCGACATCGGTTCGAACTCCGTCCGCCTCGTGGCCTATGAGGGCCTGTCGCGTTCGCCGACACCCATTTTCAACGATAAGGTTCTCTGCGGTCTCGGCCGCGGGGTCGCGACCACGGGTCGCCTGCCGCAGGATGGCGTGGACCGTGCGCTGGCAGCCCTTCGTCGTTTCCGCGTTTTGTGCGCGGCTATGGAAATTTCCGATATTCATGTGCTTGCCACAGCGGCTGCGCGCGATGCTTCCAACGGGCCGGAATTTTTGGCTGCAGCTGAGGCCGCCCTGGGCGCGCCGATTGAATTGCTCTCGGGCCGTCGTGAGGCCGAGCTCTCGGCTCTTGGCGTTGTCTCGGGCTTCTGGAATCCCGATGGCGTTGCCGGCGATCTTGGCGGCGGCTCGCTTGAATTGAATGAGGTCAAGGGCAACAAGCTGGGTGAGGGTATCACTCTGCCGCTTGGCGGTCTGTCGCTGATGGATGTCTCCGATCGCTCGCCCAAGCGCGCGGCGAAAATTGTCCGCGAGTCCTTAGCCCGCGCCAAACCGCTCAAGAAACTTGAGGGCCGCACGTTTTACGCCATTGGCGGTACATGGCGCGCATTGGCACGGCTGCATATGCGCCAGCGCAATTATCCGCTGAACGTGATGCATCATTATGTCATTCCGGCATTGGATGCGGCCGATTTCGCCGAGCTGGTCGAGCGCGTGAATACGGATTCGCTCGTCGCCATCGGCTCTGTGCCCTCGGGCCGTCGTCCGCTGCTCGCCTATGGCGCGGTTGTGCTCGAAGAGATCATCCGTCAGGCAAAACCTTCGCAGGTTGTCGTCTCGGCGCATGGCGTGCGCGAGGGGCTTTTGTTTGAGCGCCTGGATGCTGCGCGACGCAAAGAAGATCCGTTAATCGCTGCCGCGCGCGAATTGAATATTTTGCGCTCGCGCGCGCCCCAGCATGGCGAAGAGCTTTGCGATTGGACCGATGCTTTCCTGCGCTCGACGCATTTGTCGGAGACGCCGGATGAAAAGCGTCTGCGCCATGCAGCCTGCCTCTTGGCCGATATCGGCTGGCGCGCCCATCCCGATTATCGCGGCGAACAATCGCTCAACATTATCGCGCATGCGGCCTTTATCGGGATCGATCATCCCGGTCGCGCATTTCTGGCTCTGGCTGCCTCCTATCGCCATTTGAGTCCGGAAGAGGATGTCGGCCCGCATTTGCGCACACTTGCCACGGCGCGCATGCTCGATCGCGCGCATATTCTGGGTGCAGCGACACGGCTCGCCTATATTATCACCGCCGCCATGCCGGGCATGTTACCGCGCACGCCGCTGCTGGTGCAGAAGGACAAGCTTGTCCTGACCCTGCCGGACGAATTGGCAGATCTCGCCAATGAGCGCGTGCAGGGACGCTTAAAAGCCTTGGCCAAATTGATCGGGCGTGAGCCGAGCATCAAGGTGAAGTGAGGATTGAGCCCTCTCCCTTTGGGAGAGGGACAATCACTCCGCCGGGGCTTCCTGCCATTCGAGCGTGACGACTTTATTATTCTCGACCGTCAGCGCGAGGCGTCCGCGTTTCAGCTCAAGCGCTTTTGCCCCGAACAATTCATGACGCCAGCCGGACAGGGCTGGAACCTTTGCATTGTCATCGGCTGCAATGGCCTCGAGATCGTCGACTGTGGCGATCATTTTGGCTGCAACGCCATGGCGCTCGCTCACCTGTCGCAGCAGAACTTTCAGCAATTCGACAGTTGCACCGCCGCCATTGCCGCGCCGTTCGCGCTCGATCTTCGGCAGAGATTTCGGGTCACGTTCCAGTCCGCGCTCGATTGCGGCGAGAATTTCTGCGCCTGCGCGCGACCGCTCCATGCCGCGCGGAAAGGCGCGCAGATTGCCGAGCGCTTCGACGGTGCGCGGTGCAGCCAGAGCGATTTCAATCAGAATATCGTCTTTCAGAATGCGCGAACGCGGCACATCCTTGGTCTGCGCCTCATGTTCGCGCCAGGCCGCGACTTCCATCAACACGGCAAGATCGCGCGGCTTGCGGGCACGATGGCGAAACCGCTCCCAGGCATTTTCGGGATGCTGCTCATAGGTCGCAGGCGAGCAGAGTGTGCCCATTTCATCGGCGAGCCAGGACATGCGGCCCGATTTCTGCAGCTTGCCGACCAGCGCGCGATAAATGTCGCGCAGCCAGGTGACATCGGCCAAAGCATATTCGATCTGCGCATCGGAGAGCGGGCGGCGCGACCAATCGGTGAAGCGGGAGGACTTATCCAGCGTCACCTTGCAGATCGATTGCGCCAATTCGCCATAAGCGACCTGATCGCCAAAGCCGCAGACCATGGCGGCGACCTGCGTGTCGAACAAAGGTGCCGGAACCATGCCGGCCAGATGCCAGACGATTTCGAGATCCTGACGGGCCGCGTGAAAGACTTTCACGACCTTGGGGTCGGCCATCAATTCGAAAAAGGGGCCGAGATCCAGTCCCTCGGCCGTCGCATCCACGGCAACCGCTTCCTCTTCGGAGGCGAGCTGAATGACGCAGACCTTCGGCCAGAAGGTCGTCTCCCGCAAAAATTCGGTGTCGACGGTCACATAGGGGTGCT
>CANHAW010000174.1 GCA_947458675.1 Beijerinckiaceae bacterium | reverse complement strand
ATCGCTTCGCTTTCATTCCTTTCGGCACCGGCCCACGCATTTGCATCGGCATGGGCTTCGCGATGCAGGAAGCCGTGATCCTTCTGGCTCATGTGCTGAAGAATTTTCGTCTCGACACATGGGCGGGCCAAGTGGTCGAGCCGGTGCAGCGCGTCACCTTGCGCCCGAAGGACGGCATGGCGCTCATCCTGAGGCCGCGCTAGATCGCGCTGCTGGTCTCGCGTGTATGGAGTTCAATTTCGGCAAGGCGCGCGTCGCGTTCGGCAATTTTTTGCAAAAGATCCCGCACCTCTTCTTCCAAGACAGAAAGCTGCGCAGAGGCAGCACTTCGATCATCCAGCAGAAGATGGGCTGCGCCGAGCTGCGCCTGAGTTTCGACAAGAGCCGCGCGCTCGCGCACCAAAGCCTCATCGCGCTCGGCAAGCGCGTGACGCAATTCGGCAAGGCTTTCATCGCGCAAAAGCAATTCAACGCGCGCACCGCCCAAAGCGATACGTTCCTGCGCGCGCAAGTCACGCTCGCGCTCCAGTGATTTTTCGAGCCGGTTTTGAGCCAGGGCAAATTCGGCCCGCAGCAAATCGCGCTCGGCCAGAACTTCATCCATCGACAGGGGCACCTGCATTTCAAGCCGGCGCGTCGACAGCCGCACCGCCCGCCACCAAAGAGCGGGCAGAATGATGAGGCCGAGCAATCCCGCAACCAGGATTCCCAGCGCAAAGAAGATGGCTTGTTCAATCAAGTCGATCGACAATCCTGATCATGATGGGCGGCAAAGGATGGCATGCGCCGACCCTCAAAGCAAAACGCGGCCGCGGGAAAAATCCAGCGACCGCGTCAAACCTGCTGAAGCTGATGTCAGAAAGGGTTCCAGGTCGATTGCGGCGTGAATTTCAGATAGCCGAGATTAATGCCCAGGCGCGCACCGACACCGGCGCGGATCGGCACCACCACCACTTCGTCGGCGGTCAAAGCGGTAAAGCCAAAGCCGGCGACAAAATAAGCTGAACCATCGACGCCGCCAAAGCGACGATAGATGCCCTGCGTGGAAGGCAGATTATAGACGAGCATCATGGTGCGCGCGCCATCGGCGCCTGCATCGAAGCCCACAGACGGGCCCTGCCAGAAAATCTTCTGCTGTCCGGCATTGCGCGTATACATCTGGCCTTCGCCGAAACGCGCGCCTGCGATAAAGGCGCCGGCTGCCTCCTGCCCGAGAATATAGGCATTGGGCTGGCCCCAGCGGCGCGTGGCTTCCTCGACGATCTGGGCGAGGCCGCGCGACATGGAGCCGAAAAAGCGGTGACCGTTATCGACAAGCTCATTGGTGGTGAAGCGTTGCGGCGGGCCTTGCTGGGCCAGCGCCTCATGGCCCGCAACGCTGGCGGCGGCAAAAGCGGCGCCGCTCAGAAGAAGTTCGCGTCGGGATGTCTGGCTCATCTGATCCGTTCCTGTCCTTGCCTGTTTCAGGCGCAGAAGGAGTTTGGCGGGCAAAACAGGCTTTGCCGTGGCAGGCGGCGCAGCGCCACCAATCTCCCTTTATCCAGCTCAGACAATGCCTCAGCGTGGTTAACGAAGTGTTGCCTTAAAGCTTTGCAATCAGGCTGCAATCGCCGAAAGCGACAAAATCGGGAGAAGCAAAACCCGCGTCGCGGCGCCCATAGCGCAAAGGCTGGCCATCGAGCGTGGTGACCATGCCGCCCGCCGCCCGCAAAACAGCATCGCCGGCAGCAATATCCCATTCCATCGTCGGCCCGATCCGCGGATAGACATCCGCCTCACCCTCGGCCATCAGGCAGAATTTGATCGCCGAACCGGCCTGTCGCATGTCATGTGCGCCCAGCCGTTCCATCAAGGCTTTGGTCGGCTCATTCAGATGGGACCGGCTGACAATGGCAAGCGGCGCGCCCTCTTGTGCGCGGCGCACATGAACCTCCTGCATGGAGGCAAGATCGGGCACGATACCTCGGGGGGCGATCTTGCAGGTCCGGGCGCGGTCTGCGGCAATCCACAAACGCTCAATGGCAGGCGCATAGAGCGCACCGCAAACCGGCGAGCCATCGCGGATCAGCGCAATATTGACGGTGAATTCGCCGTTTCCTTTGGCAAATTCGCGTGTGCCGTCGAGCGGATCGACAAGGATGAAGTCGCCGGTGAGATCGGGCACGCGGCCTTGCGAAAAGGATTCCTCGGCGACGACCGGTATATTTGGGCAGGCAACAGCCAGATGGTCGAGGATCAAAGCCTCGGAGCGTTCATCGGCCTCGCAGACGGGGCTGGCATCGGCCTTGGCGCGCATTTTCGGCCCGCGCGCGTAAACGTCCATAATGACGCCGCCCGCCTCCACCGCCGCCTGGGCGAAGCGAAGGGCGAGCGCAACCAATGCGGAATCGGTGCGGGGCGTTTCCATGCGTCTTCCCTGCGCCGAAAATGCCGTCCGCTCAAGCCAAAATCAGATGATGCACAGATGTGGGCTGGCTGCGCTTTGCATTCAGGCGGGGCGCAGCTATCACGGCCGGGGCCGCCGGCATCGCGGTGGCCGTGATTCGCCTGGCTGGGCCTTGGGTGCAGCTGCCCGCCCCGCCAGCATCCATGCCGGAACGGATTTCGCCATGTCGCTCCTCGCGCTCGATCCTCTCGACCTCGCCGCCCTGCTCTGCTCGCGCGTCTGCCATGATGTGATTTCGCCTGTCGGAGCCATCGTCAACGGGCTTGAAGTGCTCGACGATGAGGAGGATGAGGACATGCGCGCCTTCGCGCTCGACCTCATCAAGCGCAGCGCCAAAACGGCTTCAGCCCGCCTGCAATTTTGCCGCCTGGCTTTCGGCGCCGCCGGCTCAGCCGGGGCATCCATCGACACGGGCGATGCAGAAAATGTCGTGCGCGGATTGATCGACGACGAGAAGACAAAAATTATCTGGAATGCGCCGCGCCTCTTAATGCCCAAGAACAAAGTGAAGCTTGTCTTGAATCTCTGCCTGATCGCCACGGCAACAATCCCGCGCGGCGGCACAATCGATGTCTCGATCCAGGGCGATGGTGGGGCTGGCACGCAAATCATTCTGGAAGCCAAAGGCCCGAATGCGCGCCTCGCCCATCATGTTCCTGCTCTGGTCGCAGGCCAGCCTGAAAACGACAATGTCGATGCACATGGCATTCAGGCCTTTTACACGGGCCTTATTGCGCGCGCCGCCGGCATGGATGTGACCATAGAGGTTCAGCCGGAAGGCGTTCGCATCCGCGCTGCCGACGCCTGATCGATCAGCGTCGCGCGAGAAAGTGACGAAACGCATCGAGTGCCACGTCTGACACGTGATGCTCGATTCCCTCAGCATCTGCTTCGGCGCAATCGGGCGGAACGCCGACGGCCACAAGCAGATCGACCACGAGCCGGTGGCGCGCGCGCACACGCTCGGCCAAAGCCTCGCCCTCCTGTGTCAGGAAAACGCCGCGATAGGGTTTTGATGTCGCCAAGCCCTCGCGCTTGAGCCGGGCAATCGTCTTGATGGCGGTTGCATGGGACACGCCGAAACGACGCGCGACATCTGTCGGGCGCGCTTCGCCCGAACTCGCCAGAAGATCGGAAATGAGCTCGACATAATCTTCGAGCAGCGCGGTCGATTGCGCCGTGCGCGCCTTGCCGAAACGATGGGCCTGCGCCGCCTCGGTCGGCATCTGGGGTTTGGCGACCCGCTCCATTTTTGCAGCCATGACCCGCCTCCCGAAGACGATCCTGCCTTACTGCGGGGCTTGACTCTTGGCAAGCGGCGGCAAAGTGTAGACAAGGCTACAAATTAGGGGCGCGGCTTCACAAGGCAGCCGTCCCCAGAAAGCCGGCCCGTCCGGAGGATAAAAGGTGAGCGCCGAAAAACCCTCCCAGCCCCTCGCCCTTCACCCTGCCGCCGGCGCCTCGGCGCCGCGACCGAGCCTGGGCGAGCATAATGCCAGCGTCCCGGTGCCAGACAGCGGTTCGGTTCTGCGCAAATTGCTGGCTTTTGCGGGGCCGGGCTATCTCGTCAGCGTCGGCTATATGGATCCCGGCAATTGGGCGACGTCGCTCGCCGGTGGATCGCAATTCGGCTACACGCTGCTCAGCATCATTCTGCTGTCCAACATGATGGCGATTGTGCTGCAGGCGCTTGCAGCGCGGCTTGGCATTGCCACGGGGCTCGATCTGGCTCAGGCCTGCCGCGCCCATTATTCGCGGCCCGTCAATTTCATTCTCTTTCTCGCCTGCGAGGCGGCGATCATCGCCTGCGATCTGGCCGAAGTGATCGGCACAGCCATTGCGCTCAAACTTCTGTTTGGAATCCCCCTCGTTGTGGGATGTGTGATCACCGCGCTCGATGCCATTCTCATTCTCGTGCTGATGCAGCGCGGCTTTCGCTGGCTTGAGGCTTTCGTCATTGCGCTGGTTGTGACGATCATGGGCTGTTTCATTTATGAAATGGCGCTGGCTGGCCCTTCCATGGCCGACATTGGCGCAGGCCTTGCGCGCTCTGGCGAAATCGCCAGCAATTCGGGCATGCTTTACATTGCCATCGGCATTATCGGCGCGACGGTCATGCCGCATAATCTTTATCTGCATTCATCCATCGTGCAGACGCGCGCCTATCCGCGCACGGATGACGGCCGCCGCGAAGCCATCAAATATGCAACCATCGATTCAACGCTGGCTCTCATGCTGGCGCTTTTCGTCAATGGCGCCATTCTCGTTCTGGCGGCCAGCGTCTTCCACAAGACCGGCCGCACCGATGTGATCGAAATCGAACAGGCCTATGAATTGCTGGCCCCGGCACTTGGTGCAGCACTTGCCGCAACGCTCTTTGGTGTGGCTTTGCTCGCCTCGGGACTGAATTCAACGGTGACAGCCACGCTTGCCGGCCAGATCGTGATGGAAGGCTTCCTGCATCTGAAAATGCGACCCTGGGCGCAACGCCTGATGACGCGCAGCATTGCCATTATTCCCGTCGTCATCGTCGGCTCGCTCTATGGCGATGACGGCACGGCGAGACTGCTTGTTTTGAGCCAGGTCATTTTGTCGATGCAATTGCCCTTCGCCGTCATTCCGCTCGTGACCTTCGTGTCCAGCAAGAAGACGATGGGGACTTTTGTCATTTCAAAAAAACTCGCCGCAACGGCATGGGGCATTGCCGCCCTCATCGTCGGGCTGAATGCGAAACTCTTGTTCGATACATTT
>CANHAW010000173.1 GCA_947458675.1 Beijerinckiaceae bacterium | reverse complement strand
GGCAATGGCGGGGGGCGTTGGCGGTCCCGCCGTCTCGCCGAAACCGCCCCACCATTGATCCTGAGACATGGCGAAATGGCTCTCGACCTTCGGCATTTCCGGCAGGCTGAGCAATTTATAGCTGTGAAAATTGGTGTTGTTGATACGCCCGTCGCGAACATCAAGACCACCATGCAGCACATGGCTCAATTCCCATGCGACGCAACTTTTCACCTGCTCATGGGCAGCGCGCGGATTGATGACATAGCCGGTATTCGACACAACCACGACCTTGTCGATGGCCAGATTGCCGCGTCGCGAGACATCGACAGTGGCGCATACGCCAACCGTTGCACCATGCGATTCAACCACGGCAATGCCCATGCCCTGGCCTTTCGGCAATTTGGTGGTGAAGCCCGCCACTTCCTTGAGCTTTTTGAGCACACGCTGCCAGCGCTCATTGCCCTCGGTCATTTTGATCCGCCATTCCAGCGGATCCCAGCCCCCGGCAATCGCCAATTCATCGACAAATTGTTCGATGGTGAAGGCGTTGTTATTATTGCCGGGCGCGCGCGTCGGTGCGACCGGTATATTGGAGGCCACAATATGGCGCTCATAGCGATAGGCCGGGAATTTATATGGCACATTGGCAATGCCGCGATCGGCATAATCGGGCACCACATTCTCGCCAACAGCACGGCTGATCATTGCCTTTGGTAAGCCCTGCTCATCGAGCACGGCCTCAAAGCGGGCCCAGATCGGCGGACGTGTGCGCGATTGCGCTGTATCTTCCTCGCGTGTCCAGATGACCTTGACGGGCTTGCCGACCTGTTTGGACAGTTCGACCGCCTGTCGCGGCAGATCGACATGGTTGCCCAAGCCGAAAGCGCCACCCTGATAGGTGGCGTGAACGAAAACATCTTTCGTATCGCGCCCGGCCTGATTTGCAGCAAGACGCAGCAAAGCAGACACATCCTGCGTGAAACTCCAGATATCGACACGCGTAGCCGTGACATGGGCCACGGCAGCAGGCGGGCTCATGGTCGCATGCGCTTCATAGGGACGCGCATATTCGCCACTGACCATTTTGCCGCCGGCTGCCAGAATAGGCCTTGGATCGCCGCGGACTTCCTCGACATGCTTGGCCTCGCGCTGCATCAAGGCGCGCGCCTGCGTGTTCATCTTGTCATAGCTGTTGCCGGCATCCGGACCGAAATCCCATTCGATCGGGAGTGCATCCAGCGCCACTTTCGCGCGATAGAATGTATCGGCAACGACAGCAACGGCACTGCGCAGATCAGTATTGGAGAGCTTGTCCTTCGTCTGCTTCAGTTCAATCACAGCAATAATGCCGGGACGAGACTTGATCGCCGAAGCATCGAAACTCTTGACGCGACCGCCGCGCACCGGACAGGCCTTTACCGCGGCATAGACCATGTCGGGAACGCGCACGTCGATCGGGTAGATGGCACTGCCATCCACTTTCACCGGAACATCCATACGCGGAATGTCCTTGCCCAGCAGCCACCAATCGCCATAGGCCTTCATTTTCGGCTCTTCGGCGAGTTTGATTTGCGCGGCTGCGCTGGCGAATTCGCCATAAGTGCCACGCTGATTGCCGGCGGTGAGTACGCCCTGTTCGGCTTTCACCTGCGAGCGCGGCACGCCCCATTTTTGCGCTGCTGCTTCCTTCAGTCGCTCGCGCGCCGATGCGCCGGCCTGCATGATATGCGGGTGACGGTTTCGAACCAGATTCGAACCGCCGGTCGACATGTCCTTATATTCCTGCCCGCCATTCACATGACGATTGGCATCGGCAAGAACAGCGCGCACATTCTGCCAGGGCACATTGAGCTCTTCGGCCACCAATTGCGCAACCGATGTCATGCCGCCCTGGCCCATTTCCGTATGGGGCACACGGACGGTGACAATGCCGGCAGGATCGATGGTCAGCCAGGCATTCACCTCTGTTCCAGCCACCGGAGCCTTGGAGGCATCAGGCATGGCAAGGAGGGCGGCCTGCGCTTCCGTTGGAATATTGAAGCCCAGAACCATGCCGCCGCCTGCGGCAAGGGCTGTGGTGATGAAGCTACGACGGGAGAGATCGAGTTTCGACATGCGCGCCTCCTCACGAACCGAGTTTCGCGGCCGCGTGGATCGCGTCGCGAATGGAGAGATAGGTGCCGCAGCGGCAGAGATTTCCCGCCATGGCCTCATCGATCTGCGCATCAGTTGGCTGCGGATTGCTCTTCAGAAAAGCGGCCGCCGCCATGATCTGGCCGGACTGGCAATAGCCGCATTGCGGCACTGTATGTTCGATCCAGGCCCGCTGAACCGGGTGGCTGCGATCTTTCGAGAGACCCTCAATGGTCGTGATCTTCGCGCCAACGGCGGAAGCAACGATGACGCTGCAGGATTTGGTTGCGTGGCCATCGATATGAACGGTACGTACGCCGCATTGGGCGACACCGCAGCCATATTTCGTGCCGGTCAAACCGATATTGTCGCGCAAAACCCACAGCAAAGGCGTCTCGGGCTCTACATCGACGACATGCGTGGCATTATTGACGTTGAGCGTCAGCTTCATGGCCTACCTCCCTGGATCGACGGCTTTTGGGCGGGGCTCAGACCCCGGACCGTTCTGCACCCCAGAATACGCGAAGCGTCAAAATAGCCAAGCCCCGCAAGCGCAGGGACATGCCCTCATTCCACGCGCATCTGCGCCTGCGCCGTAAAAGTCAGGTCTTGTGTGTCATACCATTCGAAGTCGAAGGTGCCGCTCTCCTGCGCCCGGGCATGGAATTGGAAAAACGGATTGGCGGAAACTGCCGGATAAAGCCGGGCGCGAAAGAGCGGGCGGCCATTAAAACTGCAGGAAAAACGGGAAATAATGCGCTGGCGGACCCAATCGTCGAATTCATTGAGCCGCAGCCCGGTCTCCATGGGATGGGAAATGATCGCCCGCACGACGGCAATCTCGCCGGGCTGTGCGCGCGCTGGCGCATAGACACGCGATTGCGGGCGGAAAGTGGCAATCTCCTGCGTATGCCCGCTGCTGTCATCAGCGCAGGCACCCAAAGTGATGTCGACCTCCCGATCCGCGCGCAAAAGCCGCCCGTCGCTCATCTGCGCCACGGCCGTGATCTGCTGCGAACGCTCAAGGCGGATGCGCGTGGAAAATTCAGCGCGCCCGCCTTCAGGCTGAAACCAGACCGAGACAACCTGCGGATTGGGATTGGCATGAGCCAAAACATGGACAACACGCGGATAATCGCCCGCGCTCATAGCCGAGTTCAGCCGAATGGTGATCGGCACGGAACTGCCGCTATCGACATGGTCGGGAACGACAATGGAAATCCCATCCCCGGCATAGGGGCCTGGGCCGAGAAAGGCTGCAATATTTTCCTCGGCACTTCGCCAAAGCGGATCATAACCGCGCCCGCGCACATCGACGCTTTGCGCCGACAGGCGGGCAGCTCCCCCCGGAAAAGCCATTCCCGCAGCGGTCAGCGCCAAAAAATTCCGTCGCGAGAAAAGCTTGCGCAATAACGGGCGTCCTTTGACCTTAAGGCGCCATGGCCTTGGCGGCTTTCTGCACCGCATTTTTCGGCGTGGCATAAAGCTCGCTCAGCATAGCATTCACATCCGGGCCGGACATGGGCGAGATTTCGACCTTCAGCTTGTCGGCCTCGGCCAGAAATTCCGGATCGATCATCGTGCGTTCAAAGGCTTCGCGCAAGGCAGCGCCGCGCTCAGGCGGAATGCCGGGCGGGGCCACGAAGGGACGCGCCATGCTTTGCGTTGCGACAATCAGGCGAATGATCTGCTTTTGCTCGGCATCTTTCGCCAGATCGGTGATCAGCGGCACATTCGGCAGATCGGGATGTTTCTCGATCGCATTTTGAACGATAATATTGATCGAGCCTTCGGAAAGCCATTTGGTGTATCGCGTTTTGAGCGTCGAATAGGAAACGCCGCAATAGCCCTCGGTTTCACCGCGCTCCATCGAAAGCGCCTGCTCATTGGTGCCGGGATAACCGGTGACGAGTTTGATCGGCGCGCCGAAAAGATGCTTGATCATATTGGCGAATGCATCGGGATCGGCGCCGGTGCCCTGACCTGAGGCAACGAATTCTTTCGTCAGCAAATCATCCCAGTTTTTGACCTTCGATGTTTTCCAGGAAATGCAGGTGCTGATATCTTTGGAAACGCTGCCAATCGCATAGAATTTGGTGCTGTCGAAACGCTGGTTGGTGAAGAGCGGCTCGATCATGGCGATCCGCGCCAATGTCGCAATGACAGAACCATCCTTTGGCGCGACCGAATAAAGATGCCCGGCAGCCACCACAGAGCCCGAACCCGGCATATTCTGGACGATAGCCGATGGCTTGCCCGGTATGTGCCGGGTGATGTGGCGTGACAATAGCCGGGCGATGAGGTCGTAACCGCCTCCCGCCGTCACCCCGACGATGATCGTGAGGGGCTTGGACCGGTAAAATTCCTCGACCGATTGCGCTGCTGCCGGAGCATTTGCCAACAGAGCCGACGACAATGCGACCGCGCCGGCCCCATGAGCAAGCTTTGCGAAAAAGCCCATGCTTTCCTCCCCCTCTATGCGGTCTCACGCCGCCTGAGCGCATCTCAGCAGCATTGCGGGCGGCGGGCAAGCCTGTGCGAGAAGAAGCGCAAACGGCCTTCGAGCCGATCTTTTCGCGCTGCAATATAAGCCCGCAGCATGGCTGCGAGCAGGATTGTCAATCGGATGAGAACTGCTAGCATCGAAAAAAAACAACAGGGAGGGGACGGCATGTTTTCAAGCTGGCGCGGCATTATCGGCGTGGTTCATCCAACGCTTCGCCCGGGCTCCAATGAGGAGCTTATCCGCATGCTGCCCGACGGGATTGGCGTTCTTGCCCTGCATGTGAATATCAAGCGCGGAACGCCGGATGAATTCCTGCAGATAAAAACTGCTTATGAAAAAGAGCTTGAGCTCCTGAAGGAAGCCGGCTGCGATGTGATCCATCCTTCAGGTGCACCACCCTTCATGGTTCATGGACGCGCCGGCGAAGCAAAAATCATCTCGGAATGGGAAGACAGATTCGGCATTCCGATGTTCACCTCGGGCCAGAACCATGTGAATGCGCTGAAAGCCATTGGCGCCAAATCCATCGTCGGAGCCACGTATTTTCCGGAAAAAACCAATGCAATTTTCGCGGACTATT
>CANHAW010000172.1 GCA_947458675.1 Beijerinckiaceae bacterium | reverse complement strand
TGATCTCGGATGCTTTGGCGCCAAGCGTTTCCGACAAAGCGGTCGAACGCTCGAGCAGAATGGCATCGATCTCCGACGCTTTCGTGTCGAGGGCACGGGTGACCTGACGTCCGCCTTCGCCGAGCACTTGCGCCACTTCGAGCGCGCGCTGGGCGAGGGTCTCGTTGAGCGACTTGGCGCGCGAATCGAGGCCGGTGTCGATCTTGGTGATGAGCGCATCAAGCGAGCCGGCAATCGTCTGCGCCTTGCTGGTGGCGCGTTCGTCGAATTCGCGGACGCGCTCTTCGAGCAATTCGGCAGTCGCTGTGGCCTGCGTTTCAAGACGCACGGCAAGTGCTTCGCCGTGGAGCGTGAAGATATTCTCGACGCTCGAGAGCTGCGTGCCGACGTCCTGCGTGAAGCGCTCGGCATGCTGGCCGATGCGGTCTGCGAGATCGCCGCCGTGAATTGCAATGGCGTTTTCCACCGTCTCGAGCCGCGCTGCGACATCGATGGTGAAACGTTCTGCATGTTCGGCAATCTGGCCGGCGAGAATCTCGCCCTGGCTGACAACAGTGTTTTCGAAGGCGACAAGGCGGTCGGCCATTTCGCCGCTGATACGATCGCCATTGGCGACAACGCTCGTTTCGAAATCGGAGACGCGTTCGGACAATGCCTCGGTGACGCGGGCGCCCTGGGTGAGGACGGTCCCTTCGAAAGCCTGCAGGCGATCGGCAATATGTTCGGTGACTCGGTCGGCATGGACGCCGATCGCGGTGATGGCTTCTTCTGCCGAGGTGGCGAAGCGGCCGGTCAGTTCCACCACTTCGCGCTCAAGATGTTCGGAGAGCTGCAGATGGTGATTTTCAAGTTGCGAGGCGAGTTCGTGACCCGATGTGTGGAACAGGTCATAAACGGCATTGGCGCGCTCGGAAATGAGCGTCGTGATCTGGTCGCCCGTCGTGCTGATGCGGGTTTCGAGTTCGCCGCCATGCACGGTAATCGTGTTTTCGATCCGCTCGCCTGTTTCGGCAAGGCGATCGGCCAGATCGTTGCCGCGCGAGGAGATTGTGTCGGCGATATGCGCGCCGGTTTCCTCAATGCGTGCGGCGACATCATTGCCGCGGCCGGTGAGATCGGCCACCAAAGCCTCGCCGGTCGTCTTGAGACGATCGTCGATTTCGGCAATGCGCGCGCCGATATGCGTCGAAATATCGTCCGTGGCATTGGTCAGCTTGGCCGTCACGCCATCGCCGGTCTCAGCCAGACGGTTCACAATCTCGGAACCATTGACCGAAATGCGGTGGATGAGCTCGTCGCCGGTGCGTCCCAGCGTCTGGCTGATCTGTTCGCCCTTCGAGCCGAGCAATTCGCTGACGCGTGAGCCGGCTTCGCCGACGCGCTCGGCAATCTGGATGCTCGCTGTCTCAAGATCGCGCGACAAAGCTTCATGCGCGCCTGAAATGGCTTGGCGCACGCGGTCGGCATTGACGACAATCGCCTCGCGTTCCGAGGAGAGTTCGTCAATCAACGCGCGGATGCGGCGCTCGTTTTCCGTATAGGAGCGCTCGAGCGTCGAAACCTCGGCGCGGACCACGGTTTCCAGTTCGCTGGCGCGGGCAAGCGCGCGTTCAATGCCATCGCCCATCGAGGCGACTTCGCGGCGGATGGCCTGCGAAAGCGTGACGACTTGTTCTGTCGCTACCGTTTCAGGCTCGGCGAGGCGCATGGCGACTTCGGTCAGGGCCTGCGCGGTCAGGCGCATTTCCTGCGCGCGGCGCAGGATCATGGCCGAGACAAAGAAGAAAACGACCGGGCCGAGACCGGCCAGACCCAGAACGATCACCTGCTGCAGGGCGATCGGCCCGAGCGTGGTGGCATAAAAGCCGACAAGGCCGAGCCAGAGGGCGGAGCCAAAGCCGGCCAGCGCCAAAGGCGCAGGGCTGGAGCGAACTCGGAAAGCCTGAAGAATCTGTCCGACCGAGCGGCGGTCGTCATTGGCGGCAGGCGCGGGAGCAAGGGCGGCAGGCTGCGGCGGGGCCTTGGCTTCGACCTTGGGTTCTTCCGTCATGCGGCGATAGGAGCGCGCCTTTTCCTCGACCTCGCTGCTGCGCGGCTGAGCTGGCTCGGTCTTGCGCGCCGGTTCCGGCGGCATTTCGAATTTCGGTTCAGGCCGTGGCTCGGCCTTTGTCGCGGATTTCTGTTTTGAGGCGTCGGGCTTTGGCTCGGGAGTGGTCGCTTCTGCAACCTGTGCAAGGTTGAGTGCTTCCTCGATCGCAGACAGCGCCGCCGCAGTCGGATCCTGAGCCTTGGGTTGTATGGCCATCATATGCCTCTTGAACTCACCGCAACGCCGGGTTTCCCGGCGGTCACGCCAGCGCAGGAGCTCCCCAAAATAGGGCCTCGGGCGCACCTCGCCGCGTTAACCAATCGTCAATGTATCGAAATCCGACGGCAGTTGAAACCTTGGCCGGAGCCAATTCGAAAACGTCGTTAACGGACACTTCACCTTGTCACGCCACCATCATGGCCGAAAGATGTTCGCTGCGACCCGGATTGGGTTCGGCGGCCGTTTTGCTGCCCCTTTTTTTGTCGGGAAACTTTCTGAATGGCTCAAATCCAACCGAGACCTATTGCTGACCTAGCCGATGCCTCGGCCGGTCCGGCAGGGGAGCCCCCGGAGCCTCGGCCGGTTCTCGATCTGGTTTGCCTCGCGCGTCAATCTTCTGGGGATAAAGGGCGGGAGATCGAGCTTTTGTCGCTTTTTGGGGCTCAGGCGGGGCAATTGGCGGCCCGTTTCGGGCTGATTTCCGATCGCGACCCCGCCCTTGCCTCGGATCTGGCCCGCATGTTGCTCACCTCCGCCCGGCGCGTCGGGGCCATGGCCCTGGCGCAGGCCTGCGAGGCCTATATCGGGTCTAGCACGCCGGAGGGGCGCGCCCAGGCGCTGGCGGAGCTGCTGCGGGAAATTGCCGCTGTCCGCGCGGCCATTGCCGACCTTCTCGGGCGCTAGTCGAACTCGCCAAATCGCCCTTGATGCTTTAACCAAGCGGCGACGCCAAAGTCGGCAATCTTTCGGGACGATTTCATGGTCAAGATCATTTTCATCGATTCAGCCGGCCAGTCGCGCGAAGTCCAAGGCGAGGAAGGCTCGACCGTCATGGAGACGGCGCTGAAATCTTCCGTTCCGGGCATTGAAGCGGAATGCGGCGGAGCCTGCGCCTGCGCCACCTGCCATGTTTACGTTGATGACGCCTGGGTGGAGAAATTGCCCAAGGCGCAATCGATGGAAGAGGACATGCTCGATTTTGCCTTCGATGTGCGGCCGAACTCGCGCCTGTCCTGCCAGATCCGCGTCAGGGCCGAGATTGACGGGCTCATCGTTCACACGCCCGAGCGGCAGGGTTAAAGATCTTGCGCAGCAAGTGGGGTGCTGCGCCAAAAAGATGCGCCGCAGAGCGCAAGGGGATGTTGCATGAGCGAGATCATCAAGACCGATGCGCTGATTGTGGGTGCTGGTCCCGTTGGCCTTTTTGCCGTCTTTGAACTGGGCCTTCTCGACATCAAGGCCCATGTTCTCGACATTCTGCCAATGGCTGGCGGGCAGTGTGCCGAGCTTTATCCCGAAAAACCGATCTATGACATTCCGGGCTTTCCTGTCGTCACAGGGCAGGGCCTTGTCGACAATCTGATCAAACAGATCGAGCCGTTCAGTCCGACATTCCATTTCAACGAAATGGTGACGGCGCTTGAGCCTGTGGGCACGCCCGAGGCCCCGCTCTTTCGCGTGACGACAGACAGCGATCTCGTGTTCGAAGCAAAGATCGTGATCATTGCAGCGGGCGGTGGATCGTTTCAGCCGAAAAAGCCGCCGCTTGCCGGTATTGAACAATATGAAGGCACATCGGTTTTCTATGCCGTTCGCAAGATGGAAACATTTCGCGGCCGGCGTGTGCTGATTGTGGGCGGCGGCGATTCCGCGCTCGACTGGGCGCTCAATCTGCAGCCGGTTGCAGAGCGGGTCATTCTCATGCATCGGCGCGATGATTTCCGGGCCGCGCCCCATTCCGTCAATGCCATGCGCGAACTCGTTGCCGAGAAGAAGATGGATTTCGTTCTGGGCCAAGTCAGCGCGCTCAAAGGCGAGATTGGCATGCTCTCAGCCGCAGTCATTCGCGGCGCAGATAATGCAAACTTCGATCTGCCCTGCAATGCCATGCTGCCCTTCTTCGGGCTGACGATGAAACTGGGTCCGATTGCCGATTGGGGGCTCAACCTCAACGAGAATCTCATTCCGGTCGATACGGAAAAATTCGAGACCAATGTGCCGGGCATTTTCGCCATTGGCGATATCAATACCTATCCCGGCAAATTGAAACTCATTCTTTCCGGATTCCATGAAGGCGCATTGGCGGCGCAAAAGGCGCATCGCTACGTCTATCCAGACAAGAAATTGCTCTTCCAATATACGACATCGTCATCGAGCCTGCAGAAAAAGCTCGGCGTCAATTGAAATGCGGTGAGACTTGCGGTGAGACTTGCGCCTCACCGCTGGTGCGCAATTCTCAGCCAAACACGCGGGCGAAAATCGTATCGACGTGTTTCAGATGATAGCCGAGGTCGAAGAGCTCCTCGAGCTCCTTGTCTGACAGAGCTTTCGAGACTTCCGGATCTTTCTTCAAAAGCGTCAGGAAATCGCCTTCGCCGCGCCAAACCGGCATGGCATTGCGCTGTACGAATTTATAAGAATCCTCGCGCGACACGCCCTTTTGGGTGAGAGCGAGCAGCACGCGCTGCGAATGGATGAGGCCGCCCAGCCGATCCATATTCTTCTGCATGTTTTCTGGATAGACGATCAGCTTGTCGATCACGCCGGTGAGGCGCGCCAGCGCGAAATCGAGCGTGACAGTGGCATCAGGGCCGATCATGCGCTCAACGGATGAGTGCGAAATATCGCGTTCATGCCAGAGCGCGACATTTTCCATGGCGGGGATCGCCATGCCGCGCACGAGGCGGGCGAGGCCGGTGAGGTTTTCGGTGAGCACAGGGTTGCGCTTGTGCGGCATGGCGGAAGAGCCCTTCTGGCCCTCCGAGAAAAATTCCTCCGCTTCCAGCACTTCGGTGCGCTGCATGTGGCGCACTTCGGTGGCCAGCCGCTCGATGGAGGATGCGATCACGCCAAGCGTGGCAAAATACATGGCATGACGGTCGCGAGGAATAACCTG
>CANHAW010000171.1 GCA_947458675.1 Beijerinckiaceae bacterium | reverse complement strand
CACGACCAAGGCGCAACCTGCCCGTTGTCGTAAATCCGCCAGGCCTGCAGGCCGGCTTTGGCCACCACGACCCGGCCTTCCTTGGCCTTGGCGAGGAGAAATTTGAAGACCAGCGGGTGACGCCAGGCCATGGGCTTCGTCGGATCGCAGACAGCCTGATACTCGTCTGAATCGGCATCTTCCATCAGG
Organism: Beijerinckiaceae bacterium; assembly: GCA_947458675.1. Taxonomy (GTDB): domain Bacteria; phylum Pseudomonadota; class Alphaproteobacteria; order Rhizobiales; family Beijerinckiaceae; genus Terripilifer. The sequence goes on along the minus strand of CANHAW010000171.1, from coordinate 5,048 downwards.
ATCGTGCCCACCTTGTCGGGGCGCAGGGTCGCGGGCATGTCGCGTTCCATCATCCAGTCGCATTCGAAATCGCGGCAGACTTCCGGGCGCTTTTTATAAATTTTGCAGCCCCCACCAAGCACGCAATGGTCGCAGAGCTTGCCGGCTGGTTTTTCGAAATGTTCGATTTCAAGAACCTGACAGCACATGGTGCAAGTGCCGCAGGATTTTCCGAGAACTGCCATAAAAGAACCTGTCGATTCGAGATTGGCGGGCAGTGTCGGTGCGCGCTCTCGCACTTGCAAGATGAAAGTCAGCTGTCCCCAGCCTGCCGTTTCAAGCCTGCCGTTTCAATGTTGGCGATCTGCCCTGTCTGCCGCCTTGCCCTTGACTTGGCGAGGGTCGCAATGCAATCGGCTCCCAGCGAAGCGGGACGTTTGGCGAAAGGGCCCACCATGTCGATAGCTTTCATCTTTCCCGGTCAGGGCTCGCAGGCGGTGGGCATGGGCAAGGCGCTTGCCGAGAATTTTGCCGAGGCGCGCGCCGTTTTTGCCGAAGTCGATGAGGCGCTGGGCCAAAAACTTTCGGCTCTTATGTTCGAGGGGCCCGAGGCCGATCTCACTTTGACCGCCAATGCCCAGCCCGCTTTGATGGCGGTGAGCCTTGCCGTCACCCGCGTGCTGGAGGCCCATGCGGGTCTCAATATTGCCGGGGAAGCCAAATTCATCGCCGGCCATTCGCTCGGCGAATATTCGGCTTTGGCCGCCGCCGGCACCTTTTCGCTGGCCGATACGGCGCGCCTCCTGCGCTTGCGCGGGCAGGCCATGCAGAAAGCCGTCCCCGTCGGCGAGGGTGCCATGGCTGCTTTGCTGGGCGCCGATTACGCAACCGGCGTCGCAATCGCCGCAGAGGCCGCACAGGGTCAGGTCTGCCAGATCGCCAATGACAATGGCGGTGGCCAGGTCGTTTGCTCCGGCCACAAGGCGGCGGTCGAGCGCGCCATGGAGATCGCCAAGGCAAAGGGCATTAAGCGGGCCATTCTGCTGCCGGTCTCCGCACCTTTCCATTGCGCCTTGATGCAGCCGGCAGCCGATGCCATGGCCGATGCGCTGGCCAAAGTGACGATGAAGGCGCCCTGCGTGCCGCTTGTTGCCAATGTCCTGGCCTCGCCGTTGACCGACCCGGAAGAAATTCGTCGCCGCCTTGTCGAACAGGTCACCGGCACGGTGCGCTGGGCCGAGAGCATTGCCTTTATGGCGCGTGAAGGCGTTACATCATTTTATGAGCTTGGATCAGGCAAAGTCTTGTCAGGTCTTGTAAAACGCATCGCCGACACAGCTACCGGCACGGCCATTGGTGCACCCGCCGATATTGAGGCCTTTGCCGCCCGAGCCAAATCCTGACCGCCTGCCAAGGAGCAAATCATGTTCGAACTCAATGGACTTAGCGCGCTTGTGACAGGCGCCACCGGCGGTCTCGGCGGCCAGATCGCCCGCGCCCTTCACGCTCAGGGCGCGACTGTCGGCATTTCCGGCACGCGTGCCGAGGCGCTGGAGAAACTCGCCGCCGAATTGGGCGAGCGCGTTCACATCCTGCCCTGCAATCTGGGCGACAAGGATGCAGTTGAGGCGCTGGTTCCGGCAGCGGAAGCGGCGATGGGCCAGATCGACATTCTCGTCAATAATGCCGGCATCACCCGCGATGGTCTCTTCATGCGCATGAAGGACGAGGATTGGGAGCAGGTTATCAACGTCAATCTGACGTCGACCTTCCGCCTGTCGCGCGCCTGTCTGCGGGGCATGATGAAGCGCCGTTTCGGCCGCATCATTTCGATCACCTCGATCGTCGGCGTGACCGGCAATGCAGGGCAGGGCAATTATGCGGCGTCGAAAGCCGGCATGATCGGCATGTCCAAATCGCTGGCTGCCGAAGTCGCCAGCCGCAATATCACGGTCAATTGCATCGCGCCGGGCTTTATTGAAAGTCCGATGACCGATGCTTTGAACGACAAGCAGAAGGAATCGATTCTGGCTACGATTCCAGCCGGCAAGCTGGGCACCGGCGCCGATATTGCGGCGGCTGCGGTCTATCTGGCGAGCCGGGATGCTGGCTACGTGACCGGGGCCACCCTGCATGTCAACGGCGGAATGGCAATGATCTGAGGCGCTTAGTCTTATATACAGACAAAGGCAGGGGGGCGCTCCGAAGCTCTCGCCAGTTGATTGCGAATATGTTAGTTGACCCCTTGGACGGCGCCCGAATCCAAGGCGGTCACATCCAGATGGGATGGCCGGTCGAGTGTCGAGCATTCCAAGGATCCCGCGGGGCGGGGTCGGCGGGCCTCTGGCCGCATCCCGCTTGGGCTGCGTGCGTCCGGGTCCCATCGGCCATTTCCTGCAAAAGTTTCAAGAGATGAGGACGTAAGATGAGCGATGTCGCCGAGCGCGTGAAAAAGATCGTGATTGAGCACCTCGGCGTGGACGCCGAGAAGGTTGTCGATAATGCCAATTTCATCGACGATCTCGGCGCTGACTCGCTCGATACGGTCGAGCTGGTGATGGCGTTCGAAGAAGAATTCGGCGTCGAGATTCCCGACGATGCGGCCGAGACAATCGTGACCGTCGGCGATGCCGTGAAGTTCCTCGAGAAGGCCTCGGCCTGATCCTGCACGGCCCGGCTTGCTGCCGGGCCTTTTCCGCGAGGGCCGGTGCCGCCGGCCCTTGTCGGTCTGTCGCGCCGGTTAGGGCGTATTGATTGCGGACCGGACGCTGTCCGGGCATCACAAGCGGCAAATTGGGAAAAGCGATATGAGAAGGGTGGTCGTTACCGGGCTCGGCCTCGTCACACCGCTGGGCAGCGGCGTTGAGACTGTCTGGACGCGGCTGATCGAGGGCCGAAATGGGGCCGGACGCGTCGAAAATTTCGAAGTGTCGGACCTGCCCTGCCAGATCGCTTGTCAGATTCCGCGCGGCGATAGTTCGACCGGTGCTTTCAATCCCGACGAATGGATGGAGCCCAAGGAACAGCGCAAGGTCGATGAATTCATCGTCTATGCGATGGCGGCTGCGACGCAGGCGTTGAAAGACGCCGGCTGGGCGCCCAAAACCTATGAAGAACAGACCACAACAGGCGTGTTGATCGGCTCGGGCATTGGCGGGCTGGGCGGCATTTACGAAGCCTCGCTGGTGCTGAAGGAAAAAGGCCCGCGGCGTCTGTCGCCGTTCTTCATTCCCGGCCGTCTCATCAATCTGGCCTCGGGCTATGTCTCGATCCAGCATGGCCTCAAAGGGCCGAACCATTCCGTTGTCACCGCCTGTTCGACCGGCGCTCATGCGATCGGCGATGCCGGGCGCCTCATTGCGCTGGGCGATGCCGATGTGATGGTGGCAGGTGGTGCTGAAAGCGCGATCAACCGCTTGGGACTGGCCGGCTTTGCCGCCTGTCGCGCTTTGTCCACCGGTTTCAACGACACGCCCGAAAAAGGCTCGCGTCCCTACGACAAGGATCGCGATGGTTTCGTCATGGGCGAAGGCGCGGGCGTAGTCGTGCTCGAAGAATATGAACATGCCAAAGCGCGCGGCGCGAAAATTTACGGCGAGCTGATCGGCTATGGCCTGTCGGGCGACGCCTATCACATCACCGCGCCGACCGAAGATGGCGATGGTGCTTTCCGCTGCATGCAGGCGGCGATGAAGCGGGCCGGCATTTCGGCGCATGATCTTGATTATATTAATGCGCATGGCACATCGACGCCGCTTGGCGACGAGATCGAACTCGGCGCCGTGACGCGTCTGGTTGGCGATGCTGCGCCCAAGCTTACAATGTCATCGACCAAATCGGCGATTGGCCATCTGCTTGGGGCTGCGGGCGCAGTTGAGGCGGTCTTCTCCATTCTCGCTATTCGCGACCAGGTTGCGCCGCCGACGCTCAATCTGGACAATCCGAGCGTGGAAACAGCCATCGATCTGGTTCCCAAGGTTGCACGCAAGCGCAAGATCGATACCGTCCTGTCCAATTCCTTCGGGTTTGGCGGCACGAATGCATCGCTGATTTTCAGGCGTCTGTGAATCTGTGGGGATAAGCGCGAGCTTTGCCGCAGCCATTCCTATGTTTCGCCATAATGTGGATTAGTTTAGTGTGACCGCATTGATTTGCGTCTGATCGAGAGTGGTGGTTGCGCCAATGGCCGAGCCGACGGAAAATCCGAAGGAAAGCGTGCCTGAACAGGCAAAGGGTTTTAGCCTGTTTCGCAAACCGTCTCTGCGTTCGCCCAGCGAGGCCTTGCAGCCCGATACGCCGCCACCGCCACCGCCGCCCAGGAAACCGCGCCGCACAGGCACTTTGGCCCTGGTCAGCGGCTTTCTGTCTTTTCTTCTGGTCGCAGCTGTGGGCGCCATTACGGGCGTTGTTTACGTCCAGCAGAAATTACGCAGCGTCGGCCCGCTGCAGCAGGACAGGCTTGTCTATATTGCGCCGCGCACCGATGTGCCGGAAATTCTCGCGCAGCTCGAGCGCGAAGGCGTGATCGATGCGCCGGTGCTGATGAATGTTTCGCTGCTGCTTGAAGGCAATCGCGGCAATGTCAAAGCCGGCGAATATTTATTCAAGCGCGAGGCCAGTCTGCGCGAAGTGATGGATCTGCTCGTCTCTGGGCGCCAGTTCCTGCATTCAATCACCATTCCCGAAGGTCTGACGACCGAACAGATCATCCAGCGTTTGCGCGAGAATGATTTATTGGCAGGCGATTTGCGCGAAGCGCCGCGCGAGGGAATGTTGCTGCCCGAAACCTATCGCGTGCCGCGCGGCATGTCGCGGAACGATCTCTTTCGCAAGATGCAGGAGGATCAGCGCCGGCTCATCGATCAGATCTGGGCGAAACGCGATCCCTCATTGCCGCTGCGCACGCCCCATGAACTTGTGACGCTTGCCTCCATCGTCGAAAAGGAGACGGGCCGGGCCGACGAGCGCGCGCGTGTCGCCGGCGTGTTCGTCAATCGATTGAACAAGCGCATGCGTCTGCAATCCGACCCGACGATTGTCTATGGCATTGTCGGCGGCCAGGGCACTTT
>CANHAW010000170.1 GCA_947458675.1 Beijerinckiaceae bacterium | reverse complement strand
TTCGCTGAACTCTATACGCCGAAACTGGTGACGGTCCTGCGCGAGGGCTATGGGTTTCGGCATTTGCAGGCCGACGCGCTGGCCGGGCTGACGGTGGCCATTGTAGCCCTTCCACTGTCGATGGCCATTGCAATCGGTTCCGGCGCAAAACCCGAACACGGGCTTTATGCGGCAGTGATTGGTGGCTTCATTATTTCGGCGCTCGGGGGCAGCCGTTTCCAGATCGGCGGGCCGGCTGGTGCATTCATCGCACTTGTCGCCGCCATTATCGCCCAGCATGGCTATGACGGTTTTCTCCTCGCCACATTGATGGGCGGCGTGATCCTGCTTGCCATTGGTTATCTGGGCCTTGGCAGCTACATCAGATACATTCCCCATCCGGTTCTTGTCGGCTTTACGGCTGGCATTGCGGTTATCATTTTCTCGGGCGAAATCCGGGATCTGTTCGGCTTGCGCCTCGATCATGAACCCTCGGCCTTTATCCCGCGCCTTGTCGCTTTATGGGAGGCCAGAGGCAGTTTCGATCCAAACTCCACCATGCTGGCTGCAGCCAGCCTGACGCTCATGCTGGTCTTGCGTCGCCTCGCACCGCGTTTTCCTGCCATGCTCGCCGCTGTGATCGGCGGCGGGCTCGCAGTCTTCTTTTTCGATCTTCCGATTGCGACCATCGGTTCGCAATTTGGCGGCATACCAAATTCGCTTCCCATGCCGTCCATTCCGCGCATCGACATGGCGCGCATGATCGAGCTTCTACCGGCGGCCCTAGCCATTGCTTTGCTTGGGGGCATCGAATCCCTGCTCTCTGCCGTGGTTGCCGATGGCATGACAGGACGCCGACATCGCTCCAATTGCGAACTTGTCGCCCAAGGCTATGCCAATATTGCCTGCGCGCTTTTTGGCGGCCTCTGCGCCACCGGCACGATTGCGCGCACGGCCACAAATATTCGCGCCCATGCCCACAGTCCTGTCGCTGGCATTCTCCATTCGCTGTTTCTGCTCATGTTCATGATCGTGGCGGCACCATTGGCAAGCTATGTCCCGCTGGCGACACTTGCTGCAGTTTTGGCGCTCGTCGCCTGGAACATGATCGAGCGCGAAGACTTCGCCCATATTCTTCGGCATGATCGAGGCGAGGCGAGCGTGCTTCTCGGCACGTTCCTTCTCACCATCTTTTACGATATCGTTTTCGGAATTGCCTTCGGCGTAACGCTCGGTGCCATTCTCTTTATGCATCGCATGGCCAAACTTGTCGAAGTCACCACGCAGGAATCGATCCTTGTTGAAGATCAGCCCGACAGCGCAAAGGGCGAGCCGTCGCCCGATCGGGCAGAGGTCGACGGATTTATGGTCTACAAAATTGCCGGGCCGTTTTTCTTCGGAACAGCAACAACCATTGCCAGCATATTCGACGATATTGGCGTTCATCCGCGAGCCTATATTCTGGATCTTTCCGCCGTCCCGCTGGCAGATTCAACTGCTGCCCATACTATTGACGGATTGCTGCGCAAATCTGCCAGTAACGGAGTCCCACTTGCGATTGCAGGCGCCCATCCGCAGGTCCGGGCCATTCTGGAACGAAACGGCATCACAAAGGAGCAAGCATTTTATGCCGCCAATGTGGATGAGGCGCGCCGCACTCTTAGCGATGCCGAAAACGCCAGACGGAAAGACCAATAAAGTAAAGAGCGCTCACACCAAGCCCGACTTTGACGAGCATATCGGCCTTCAATCCCTGCGTGACGGCGAGGGTTGCGCAGACGAGCCACAAGAGCGTCACGGCAAGCGTCAATGGCCGCAAAAATTTAACGCGCACGGGATGAACGAAAGGCACCGGCAGGAACATCAAAATGCACAGCACGATGATGAGGCCGGCATTGAGCCATTCAGGCCAATGAAAGACGAAGAAATAAAGCGCGACGACATTCCACAGAGCCGGAAATCCGCGGAAGAAATGATCATCCATCTTCATGCGCCGGTCGGCAAAATAAAATGACGAGCAAACGATGATCAGAAGCCCGAGGCCCAGCGACAGCTCGCCGCCCAAAAAGCCCGAACGCCAGATGGCAATCACCGGCACAATGACATAGGTGAGGTAATCGACGATGAGGTCGAGCACCGCGCCTTCATATTCAGGCGCCGTTTCCTTCACCTCTGCAAGGCGCGCAAATGTGCCATCGATGCCATCGATCAACAGCGCTGCCCCCAACCAGAAGAACATGGCAGAGAATTGCTGTTCGAAGGCGGCCACAAGCGCCATCAATCCCGCCGCTGCCCCGGCTGCCGTGAGTGCGTGGACACACAGGCCAGCCATACGGCGGGTGAGAGATATTTCGGGCGAATCGATTGGGATTTTCTTGCGAGGCGGCATGGACCCAAGAATCACAAACCGGGCCTTGCGACAACACGCTCATGCCCTGCCCCTCGCCAAATCGTTCGGGGCGGCCTAAAACCCTCCGCATGATCGAAAAAACATCAAGCGACATTATCGTTGTCGGGGCCGGGGCCGCCGGCCTGACTGCCGCCATCGGACTGGCGCAGGGCGGCTGGAGCGTGAGGCTGATCGGCCGTCCCGACACCGGGGTCAATGCCCGCACGGTTGCGCTTTTCGACGGCTCGCTGCGCCTGCTCGAAAATCTTGGACTGATCGAATCTCTGCGCCCGGATTTCGCCGCCCTCGCGACAATGCGCATTGTGGATGACACAGGATCGCTGTTTTTCGTCCCCCCCGTCGAATTTCACGCCACCGAGATCGGTCTCGATGTCTTCGGCGAGAACATCGAAAACCGCTTGCTGGTCACGCATCTCATGGCGGCGGCGCGGCAGACGCCCGGTCTCGAAATAGTCGAAGGCATCGTGACCCATGCGATCCATGAAAAAGAGAAAGCCGAGGTTCTCCTCGACGATGGGCGTCATTTTGCAGCGCGTCTGCTGGTTGCTGCCGATGGGCGCAAGTCACTGCTTCGCAAAGCTGCCGGAATTGCCACACGCGATTGGTCCTATCCGCAGACAGCACTGACTGCCCTGCTCTCTCATGCGCGCCCCCATCGCGAAGTCTCGACCGAGTTCCATACCCGGCAAGGTCCATTCACTTTCGTGCCGCTGCCAGGCAAACCCGGCATGCCGAACCGCTCCTCGCTCGTCTGGATGATGGATCCGCAGGAGGCGCGCCGCCGCGAACGGCTCGACGATGCGCAGCTTGCCCGAGAGATGGAACGACAGAGCCACCATCTACTGGGCCACCTGCAGCTTGAAGGGCCGCGCTCTTTCTTCCCGATGAGCGGGCTGGCTGCGACGCAATTGGCCGCACGGCGCACCATTCTTGTTGGCGATGCCGGACATGGCTTTCCCCCCATCGGCGCTCAGGGGCTCAATCTCGGTCTGCGCGATGTCGCTCATCTGATCGACTGCCTTGTCCAGGGCGATGATCCGGGCGCGGACGATGTGCTGGCCCGCTATACGGCGGCGCGGCAGACGGATATTCGCACGCGCACCTTTGGCGTCGATCTTCTCAACCGCACTTTGCTGAATGGCATTCTACCGGTCGACGCCGCGCGCGGTCTCGGCTTGATGGCTCTTGCCAATATCAGACCGCTGCGTCGCTTCGTCATGCGCGAAGGTGTCATGCCGCGCGGATCGGTTCCGCGCCTGATGCAGGCTCAGGGCGCAAACAGCCGATAGGGCACGCCGCCCACGGCGATCATGAACAGCAGGCCCGTTACCGTCACCACAGACGCAATGGTCCCGATCAGGATCAAGGCGGATGCGCGCTCGACATAGACCTTGTATTGGCTGGCGAAGACAAAAACATTCAGCGCCGGCGGCAGGGATGCCATGAGCACGGCGGTAAAAGTCCAGATGCGGCCGAAATCGCCAGCCAGCGACAAGACCACCCAGACCAGTAAGGGATGGGCGACGAGCTTGATCGACAAAAGCAGCGGCGTCTCGGGGGCCACACGTTTCAGCGGGCGCAAGGCAACCGTCACACCCATTGCAAAAAGCGCCACGGGCGCAGAGGCATTTTGCAACAAGGTCAGAATCTTGCCGACAGACACCGGCGGCTGCCATTGCGCATAGGCTGCCAGAATGCCAAGCGCGGTCGCAATGTTGAACGGATGCGTGAGGATGCGCTTGGCGATCAGCCAGAGTGTCTGGCCAACACTCATTTTCTGCGCCCCGGCAATTCCCATCAGAAACGGCACGACGGTGAAAAAGAAAATGGAATCGCAGACAAAGATCAGCGCCGTCGGCACGGCGGCCTGAGAGCCAAGTGCCGCCAGCGTCAGGCCCGGGCCCATATAGCCGACATTCGAATAAGCCCCCGCAACTGCCTGAATGGTGGCATCAGCCAAACGACCGCGCGTTACCATCAGACCGATGCCAAGAGAAACCACAAAGGCCGCCATGGTGCAGAGCGTCGTAATGACGACGAATTTGAAATTGGCCAGCTCTTCGAGCGGCGTGACGGCGATCAGATTGAAAAAGAGCGCCGGCAAAGCGACATAGACGACAAAAACATGCATCCATTGCAGGCCCTCTTCCGGCACGTCGAACAGACGCCCCAGGCAAAAGCCGAGCAGGATGAGACCGAAAAAGGGAAGCGCGAGATCAAGCACCTGCGCGAGTGTGGGAACCGCCAGACCGACAAAGATCAGTGCGGCAAAGACAAGAACAGGCGTGGCGAGAGGCGCAAGCCTGCTCATGAAATGATCCCCGGCAATGCCGAGGGCTTAGGTGCAGGAAACCGGAGTGTCAATCGGGATCAGCGACGGCTGAGATAATGGCCCAGCATGGCGGCGGCCGATTGGCGATCGTCGTCGGAGGCTGACTTGAGCGCCTTTTCGCGCAGATCCAAAACCCAGACATGCTTCGGGTCTTCGCCGGCATTTTCGACCGCAATGGTCATATACATCAGGCCGCGGGCGCGCTGGCGCTGCACGCCCTGTCCGGTGAAGAGCAGATTGCCCAGCAAGGCCTGGCTTTCCATATGGTTCTTTTCAGCCGCCAGAAAGAGCCAGCCCGCCGCCTGACGGGGGTCGCGCCGGTCGAGGAGAATGCGCGCCAGATTATATTGCGCATTCGGATCCCCGAAGGTGGATGCCGCATATTGGAACAATTCCTGCGCCCGCGCGATATCCGGCTTCATCTTCATTTGCGGCAGGCCGTTCAAGGCATAAATGCCGACCGCCACATAGGCGCTGGCAACAATGCCGATCACGCGGAGCGGCACATATTCATCGTCGTAATTGTTCACGATATGGAGGAAATATTCATAGGCCT
>CANHAW010000169.1 GCA_947458675.1 Beijerinckiaceae bacterium | reverse complement strand
GCACTGGCCGTGCCGCGCGCTGTACAGGCCTGCGTAAAGGCATCGGCCGCCTGGCCCTCAAAAGAAGACCAAAGAAGCGCGCCGACGGCCAAAGCCGCTGCTCTGCCAAAAATGTTCATCTGAACCTGTCCGGGCCGCGCTGCGGCGCCTCGATCAATTGCCCGGCGTCCAGGGCTGATAATCGCCGGTGGCTGCCGGGCGCACGCCTGAGGCCAGCATGGAGCCGGCTGGGCGATAGGCCTCGGCCGTGCCGGTCATATTGGGCTTATGGGGCATTTCCCATTCGCGCGCCTGATAGGTCTCGGCCGTGGGGGGCGTATCGACCGTATAATGCAGCCAGCCATACCAGCCCGGCGGCACGGCAGAACCTTCGCTCTGGCCATGGAAAATCACCCAACGACGCACATAGCCCAGTGCCGGATCGATCTTTCCGCCGCGGGTCTGGTAATAGCTATGGCCGAATTCATCCTGGCCGACGAGCTCGCCATGGCGCCATGTGTGGAAGCGCGTGTTGAGCGTCTGTCCATTCCACCAGGTGAAAATCTGGGCGAGCCAAGTCAACATTCGAATATCCCCATGGGCGGCGCAGCGACCACCTTGCGGCGCGGAATATGGCCGTCACAGCCCGCTCTGTCCAGCGGCAAGCGCGCAGCGATCGTCCCGCGATTCGTAGAACGGGCGCAAGCCCATGAAATTCCGCACGAATCGAGATTACCCAAGGGAAAGCCAAGGAAATCAGAGGGGAAGCCCCCGGCTCCCACGGCTGTGGCATTTCCGCTGCCTATGCAAGGGGGCGACTGGCCGCACCGCGCAGGAACGTGCCTTGTGTTGCCGGCATGCCGCTTTTTTCCCCCGCCAGGGATTGGGAACAAGCGTCGTCCACAGGCTAAAAAGCTATACGCGTCAGTGATTTGGGCTTCTTTGTGGCAGTTGATCCCCAGATTTCACACCCCCTACTATATCTAGACCTTACGCCAAGACGCACTACAAGAGCTTGACGAACGCCGCGCGTCAGTTCAACAATCTCTCCAACGCCGATTGCCACTTGCACGCGCCGGATCAAGGCTGCGCCCAGAGGGTTAACAGGCAGATGGAACAGGGTTTTGGCCCTGTCTCCGTCACGCGTATCCCGGTCGCTCCGAACAGGACGAACGGCCAGTTTCGTCAAAAGAATGAACTTTGGAAAATTTGAGTCGCCACCGGCGGCTCGCGCGGGGGTGTCTCCGCGTTTGGAATCGAGGGAAGACTAATGCGGATCGAACGGCGGTATACAAAGGCAGGCCAAGGCCCCTATGCGGACATCGAATTCCGCAAAGCTAAAAGCGAAATCCGCAATCCGGATGGCTCGGTCGTCTTTTCGGCTGACAATATCGATGTGCCCACGGCCTGGAGCCAGGTGGCAACTGACGTTCTGGCGCAAAAATATTTCCGCAAGGCGGGCGTTCCCGCTCGGCTGAAGAGGGTCGAGGAAAACGACGTCCCCTCCTTCCTGTGGCGTTCTGTTGCCGATGAAGAGGCACTCGCCAAATTGCCGAAGGAAGAGCGCTACGGCTCGGAAAAGTCGGCGACCGACGTGTTCCACCGCCTTGCCGGCGCCTGGACCTATTGGGGCTGGAAGGGCAAATATTTCAATGCAGAAGACGACGCCCTCGCCTTCTATGAAGAACTCTGCGCCATGCTCGCGCGCCAGATTTCCGCGCCCAATTCGCCGCAATGGTTCAACACCGGCCTGCATTGGGCCTATGGGATCGATGGCCCCAGCCAGGGCCATCATTACGTCGATTTCCAGACCGGCAAACTGACCAAGTCGAAATCGTCTTACGAACATCCCCAGCCGCATGCCTGCTTCATTCAGTCGGTCGCCGACGATCTCGTCAATGAAGGCGGCATTATGGATCTGTGGGTGCGCGAGGCGCGCCTGTTCAAATATGGCTCGGGCACGGGTTCGAATTTCTCGAAACTGCGCGGCGAGAATGAAAAGCTTTCGGGCGGCGGCAAATCGTCGGGCCTGATGTCCTTCCTGAAGATCGGCGACCGTGCAGCGGGCGCGATCAAGTCGGGCGGCACGACGCGTCGCGCGGCCAAGATGGTGGTGGTCGATGCCGACCATCCGGATATCGAGGCCTATATCGATTGGAAGGTGAAGGAAGAGGAGAAAGTTGCTTCTCTCGTCACCGGCTCGAAAATCGTCAAGCGCCACATGAAGGCGATTTTGAAAGCCTGCGTGAATTGCGTCGGCGACAATGACGATTGCTACAATCCGGAAAAGAATCCGGCGTTGAAAAAAGCCATCAAAATGGCGCGCCGCGATTCCGTGCCGGACAGCTATATCAAGCGCGTGATGCAATTTGCGCGTCAGGGCTATACCGACATTCAGTTCGACACTTATGACACTGACTGGGATTCGGAAGCCTATCTGACGGTCGCCGGCCAGAATTCGAACAATTCGGTTCGCGTCACCGACGACTTCCTGCGCGCGGTCGAGACCAATGCCGATTGGAACCTCACACGGCGCATTGATGGCAAGACCCACAAGACGCTGAAGGCCAAGGATCTCTGGGAAAAGATCGGCTATGCCGCCTGGGCTTCTGCCGATCCCGGCCTGCAATATGATACGACCATCAACGACTGGCACACATGCCCGGCGTCGGGTCGCATCAATGCGTCCAATCCGTGCTCGGAATATATGTTCCTCGACGACACGGCCTGCAATCTGGCATCGCTCAATCTGCTGCAGTTCCGCGATCCCAAGACCGGCACTTTCGACATTGTGTCCTATGAACATGCCGTTCGCCTGTGGACCGTCGTGCTCGAAATCTCGGTGCTGATGGCGCAATTCCCGTCGAAGGAAATTGCCAAACTCTCCTATGAGTACCGCACGCTGGGTCTGGGCTATGCCAATGTCGGCGGCCTGCTCATGTCTTCGGGCATCAGCTATGATTCCGATGAAGGTCGTGCGATCTGCGGCGCGCTTTCGGCGATCATGACCGGTATTTGCTATGCGACTTCCGCCGAAATGGCGAAGGAGCACGGCCCCTTCCCCGGCCATGGCCCGAATAAAAACCACATGCTGCGCGTGATCCGCAATCATCGCCGCGCGGCCCATGGTCTGTCGGAAGGCTACGAGGCTCTCTCGATCACGCCGGTGCCGCTGGATCATGCGACGCTCAGGACCATGGCGATCAACGGCAAGGTCTTTGTCGATCATGCCAAAAAGGCCTGGGATCTCGCGCTTTCTCTGGGCGAGCAGCACGGCTATCGCAATGCGCAAGTCACCGTTGTCGCGCCGACCGGCACCATCGGCCTTGTCATGGATTGCGACACGACCGGCATTGAGCCCGATTTCGCTCTGGTGAAATTCAAGAAGCTCGCAGGCGGTGGTTATTTCAAAATCATCAACCGCGCTGTTCCCGAGGCGCTTCGCGCACTCGGCTATAGCGAGGCGCAGATTGCCGAGATCGAAGCCTTTGCGGTGGGCCATGCCTCCATGCGCCAGGCGCCGGGCGTCAATCATTCGAGCCTGCGTTCCAAGGGCTTTAGCGACGACAAGCTTGAGACAATCGAAAAGTCCCTCGCGGGCGCTTTCGACATCAAATTTGTCTTCAACAAATGGAGCCTCGGCGCTGACTTCCTCACCGGCACATTGAAAGTGCCGGCTGAAAAGCTCGACGATCCGACCTTCGAACTGCTGCCCTTCCTCGGTTTCACCAAGACTGAAATCGATATGGCAAATGTGCATGTTTGCGGTGCGATGACGCTGGAAGGCGCGCCTCACCTCAAGGTCGAGCATTACAATGTGTTCGATTGCGCCAATCCCTGCGGTCGCACGGGCAAGCGCTATCTGTCGGTCGAGAGCCACATTCGCATGATGGCTGCAGCCCAGCCCTTCATCACGGGTGCGATCTCGAAGACGATCAACATGCCCAATGATGCAACGGTTGAGGATTGCAAGGACGCCTATGTTCTGTCCTGGCGTCTCGCGCTGAAGGCCAATGCGCTCTATCGCGATGGCTCGAAACTCTCGCAGCCGCTCAATTCGCAGCTCATCTCGGATGAAGAGGATGAGGATGACGATGCGCTCGAGACGCTGGCTTCCATGCCGGCAGCGGCGCGGACCTCGCAGATTGCGGAAAAAATCGTCGAGCGCATTGTTGAGCGTGTCGAGCGCACGCGCGAGCGTGAGCGTCTTCCCGATCGCCGCAAGGGTTACACCCAGAAGGCAGTCGTGGGCGGCCACAAAGTCTATCTGCGCACCGGCGAATATCAGGACGGGCGCATCGGCGAGATCTTTATCGACATGCACAAGGAAGGCGCTGCCTTCCGCTCGTTGATGAATAATTTCGCCATCGCCATTTCGGTCGGCCTGCAATATGGCGTGCCGCTCGAAGAATATGTCGACGCTTTCACCTTCACCCGCTTCGAGCCGGCCGGCTTCGTGCAGGGCAATGACGCGATCAAGAATGCCACGTCGATCCTCGACTATGTGTTCCGCGAACTCGCCATTTCCTATCTCGGCCGCAACGATCTCGCCCATGTCGATCCCTCCGACATTGGCGGCACGGTGATCGGCAAGGGCGAAGAGCAGAGCCGTCCGCAAGGCGGCGCAGCCAATGCGACACAGCGCTTTGTCTCGCGCGGCTTCGTCCGCTCGAAGACCGACAAGCTGATGCTCGTCCAGGGCGGCGGCTATGAGACAGTCGGCGCGAATGCGATCCTCGAAACCGCCGGCGCCACCGCGCTGAAAAAAGATGTCACCTTCCGCGAGGATGTGACATCGGTGACGACGAGCGAATTCGAACAGCTCGAATGGTCAGCCCCCTCGCCCAAGGGCCAATCGGTCGCCGACAAGCGCGCCGAAGCCCGGATGAAAGGCTATGTCGGAGAAAGCTGCCCCGAATGCGCCAACTTTACGCTCGTGCGCAACGGGACATGTCTGAAGTGCGACACATGCGGAAGCACGACAGGTTGCAGCTGAGACAATCAGCAAGGGGAGAGAGAAATCTCTCCCCTTTTTTTTGATCATCAGTGATTTGCCATTCATCATTGAATTTGCGCACTGTCCCCCAATCCGGGCGGCAAAGATTTTCTCTTCTAAAATTCGTTCGCTAAATTAAAGTCTTAGCTCTGAGCGGCCAGCAATCATGGGCGATACGCTCAACTCAAATCCCCCAACGTCTGCCGCTGCGGCAATCATTCGTTAGCTTCTGCTTGGCAATATGCTCAGCAGAGGAATTCCTCCTCTCCGCGTCAGGCTTTGGGCTGGTGCGGGCGTCGTCCGGGTCGCGGCATTTCAAGAACCGGCT
>CANHAW010000168.1 GCA_947458675.1 Beijerinckiaceae bacterium | reverse complement strand
GCGCTGGTATTTCGTCGATGGCGGCAAGCCGCGCGGCAAGACAGTGGTCAAGGGCGCACAGCCCGGCCGCAACGATCCCTGCACCTGCGGCTCCGGCAAGAAATACAAGAAATGCTGCGGGACGGCGGCCTGATTTAGCTCTGCGCCGCGACTGGAAACCAGCCGGGATCGGTCATGGGCTGAAGCCCGCCGATTCCAGTCAGAGCCGGCGTGAGGGCATCGACGCGCTCGGCTGGAATGCAGAGCATGTTGAACGATGTCACATTGCCAAAAATATTCTGCAGCGTTCGCCCGCGGTTGTTTTGCCGGAACACGGGAACGGCATGCCACCAGAGCCGGTAATCGAGCGCCATGACCTGTTCGATCAGAGCGCGTGAGCGATCGCGCTCGTCATTCTCCAGATAGAGCAGCGGGCGGCAGGTCGATATGAGCTGGCTCGCCCCGCGCAACAAGGCGCCTTCATGCCCCTGAACATCGGCCTTGATCAGATCGATGGCCCCAAGCTCCTCGATCATCGTGTCGAGAGCGACGACATCATAGGCCTCGCCCTCGCCTTGCAAGGCGCCGATGGCCGGCCCGCCGGAATTATAGGCTTTGTCGAGCGGCAGCGGCCCTTCGTGAATGCGGGCTTTTTCTGCGCCAACGCCAAGCCGGTAGGCATGCGCATGGGTGATGCCATTGGCCGTCAGATTGGCGCAGAGAAGCTGAAAGGAAATACGCCGCGGCTCAAAAACAAAAAGCTTTCCCTTGGGGCAGATATCGCGCGCGATAAATATCGAATGCGATCCGATATGGGCGCCCGCTTCTATGACGCGCGAATCCCGTCGCAACAGACGCGCGAGCAGGACGAGTTCGCCCCATGACCATTCGCCGTAAAGTTCCAGCGATTTACTGATGTAGAAGTCGTTCGGCAGCGTAAAAAAAGATGTGCCCGCGAACGAGACCGATTTGAAAGACATCAAAAAAATCCTGCATCAAAATATGCAGTGAGTCTAAGGGGCTTGGGGAGCGCCGCGCAAGGCTTCTTTTTCAGGGCTTTTCGCCGGGGATTTTCACATCCTTGAATCCTGCGCCATCCATCGCAAGATGAATGCGGTTCTGGAAATTGGCGTCCTCGCCCTTCACAAGCAATGGCGCATTTTTTGCCACCGAATCGCAGAGCGCTTCCACCCAGGGCATTTCGCTGCGGGCAAAATCATTCAGCACGAAAGAATGGACGAGATTCTTGTCGCCGGGATGGCCGATGCCAAGGCGCACGCGCCGATATTCATTGCCCATGTGAGCGGTGATCGAGCGAAGCCCATTGTGGCCGGCATTGCCGCCGCCCGTCTTCACCCGCAATTTTGCCGGCGGCAGATCGAGTTCATCGTGGAAGACGACAATATGTTCGAGCGCAATCTTGTGGAAGCGCGCGGCTTCTCCAACGGCGCGGCCGCTCTCGTTCATATAGGTCTGCGGCTGCATGAGTATGACGCGTTCGTTGCCGATCGTGCCTTCGCTGCACAGGGCCTGATATTTGGCGCGCGCGAGCCCAAAGCCATGCGCACGGGCAATGGCCTCGATGGCCATGAAGCCGATATTGTGGCGGTTGCCGGCATATTGGCGGCCCGGATTGCCCAGCCCCACGAAGAGCAGCATGGAAAGCATCTCCGATACGAAACCGCCCGCGACTGGCGCGGGCGGCAAAGGTTTTGAAGAAAGCGCGAGCGCTTACTTCTTGGGCGCAGCAGCCTTGGCAGCCGGAGCCGCTGCAGCAGCAGGGGCCGGTGTTTCTTCAGCGCGCGCAGGCGGCGTGATCGAGGCAATGGTGAAATTGCCCTGCTGGATCAGCTTGCAGCCTTCCGGCAGTTTGATCGCCGAAACAGGCAGCGAATCGGCAATGTCGAGAGAGGCGAGATCGGCCGTGATCGCATCCGGGATCTGATCGGCGGGGACCTTCATCTCGATGGCGTGCAGCACGATATTGAGCGCGCCGCCCTTCTTGATGCCGGGGCAGGTTTCCTGATTGATGAAATGGACGGGAACGTCCACACGCAGGAAAGAGCCGGGGCGCAAGCGCAGGAAATCGACATGCAGCGGCGTGTCCTTGACGACATCGAGCTGGTAGTCGCGCGGAATGACGCGCTCTTTGCGTCCCTGAATGTCGAGCTCGAAAATCGTGGTCAGGAAGTGACCGGCGTAAATGAGCTTGTTGACTTCACGGTAATCGAGCGAGATCGGCTCGGCGGCTTCGCCACCGCCATAGATCACTCCCGGTACACGGCCATCACGGCGTACGCTGCGGGCGGCCCCCTTGCCAGTCCCGCTGCGGACCGTGGCCGCAAGCTGCTTGATCGCTGCTGCCATTGTCTTGGTCCTTTTCAAAAAACAACAAAGCGCCCGTGCCTCCAAGGGTGTCGGCGGGCGCCGGGAGGCTGTTTAGGGGAAAAGGCGGGCGGGGGCAAGGCAGAGGGGGATTGGCAGGGCCCGGAACAGCGCGTATTCTTACTTTCTAAAGATCGATAGGGGATCGGTAATGAGCGATACGGCGACCCTAAGCAGCAAATTTCAGATTTCCATCCCTAAGCAGGTCCGGGATGTCCAGGGCTGGCAGGCTGGGCAAGAGTTCGTTTTTATCCCTAAGGGCAAGGGCGTTTTGGTCATGCCGGTACCGCAGCGCGAATCTTTGCGGGGCCTTGCCAAGGGGGCGGATACTTCCGACTACCGCGACCGGAAGGATCGATACTGAAAATGGTCGTCGATACATCCAGCTGGATTGAATGGCTCGCGGACAGCCCGGTCGGCTCCAAAATTGACGCACTCTTGCCGCCGCGGGGCGACATTGTCGTGCCGACCATGGTCCAGCTCGAACTCACGAAATGGCTCTTGCGCGAGCGCGGTGAGGGGGCGGCCGATGAGGTGCTCGCCTATACTGAAAAATGCCGTGTGCTTGCGCTCGATACGCGCATTGCCGTGAGCGCGGCAGAGATTTGCCGGCGTCACGGCCTGACGACTGCCGACGCCATTATCTATGCGAGTGCGCAGCAGGCTGGTGTTGGCCTACTCACCTGCGATGCGCATTTCGAGGGCTTGCCGGGCGTGACCTATTTGAGAAAGCAGGGCGATTGAATCTGTCGCGACCCCGCCTTTTTGCTTTGAAGCATGCGAGCCTCAGTCAAACAGGCTCGACACGCTTTCTTCTTTTGCCGTGCGGCCGATGGCTTCGCCCAGCAGCGGTGCGATGGAGACGACGCGGATATTATTGGCGACCCGGACGGCTTCCGTCGGCTGGATCGAATCTGTCACGACCAGCTCTTTCAGTTTTGAGGCTGAGATGCGGGCGACGGCGCCGCCGGAGAGCACGCCGTGGGTAATATAGGCGCGCACATCTTTCGCGCCGCGCGCGAGCAGCGCTTCGGCGGCATTGCACAATGTGCCCCCCGAATCGACGATATCGTCGACGAGAATGCAGCTCTTGCCCGAGACATCGCCGATGACATTCATGACCTCGGATTCGCCGGCGCGCTCGCGGCGCTTGTCGACGATGGCGAGCGGCGCATCGATGCGCTTGGCCAGTGCGCGGGCGCGCACGACGCCGCCGACGTCAGGCGAAATCACCATGACATTGTTGAGATCGAGCCGTTCCTTGATGTCGCGCACCATGACCGGGGCCGAGAAAAGATTGTCGGTCGGAATGTCGAAAAAGCCCTGGATCTGGCCGGCATGGAGATCGACCGTCAGCACGCGGTCGACGCCCGCCCGCGTGATCAGATTGGCGACAAGCTTGGCCGAGATCGGCGCGCGCGGGGCGGGTTTGCGATCCTGACGGGCATAGCCGAAATAGGGCACGACAGCGGTAATGCGGCGCGCCGAGGCGCGGCGCAAAGCATCGGTCATGATCAGCAATTCCATCAGATGATCATTGGCCGGGAAGGAGGTCGACTGAATGATGAATGTGTCGCGCCCGCGGACATTTTCCTGGATCTCGACAAAGACTTCCATGTCGGCGAAGCGGCGGACCTGGCATTTGGTCAGGGGAATGCCGAGATAGGCGGCAATGGACTCGGTCAGGGTCCGGTTGGAATTTCCAGCCAGCAGCTTGATGTCGTTCATGTGATGAGTCCTCGGGCCGCTCACGCCATTGCTTGCGCGCGTCTTATCAAGACTGCCCCTTGGGAACAACAATGGCTTGCTGCGTCTTACCTTGTTCCACCGAAAACATAGGCTTGCCCACAGGCTGCGGGGCTTTTATCGCCCCCCGACAAGCCCTAGATGTCGGATATGAGCTCTCGCCCGCCCCCTTCCGGCATTCCAGCCGCGCCAGACGATCGCCCGCCGGGGCAGGCTGGCGCGCGTGAGTCGCTGCCCGATGATTTTGAGGCTGAGGAGGCCGATGAGGGTGGCGAGGAGAGCCTGCCCGAGCCCGATCCGCTGCTGGATGTAGAGGCCGCACCGGCCTCCGTCTTGCGCGGGGCGGAGGTGATCCGATCCTGCCTGCGCCATGCGCCTGCGGGGCCTGGCGTCTACCGCATGATCTCGGCGCAGGATGAAGTGCTCTATGTGGGCAAGGCAAAAAGCGTCAAAAAACGCATCGCCTCCTATGCGCGGCCCACCGGCCACAATGGCCGCATCGCGCGGATGATCTCGCTCACCGCCTCCATGGTGTTTGTGTCGACGGCTACCGAGACCGAGGCGCTGCTGCTCGAGACCAATTACATCAAGCAGATGAAGCCGCGCTTCAATGTGCTGATGCGCGATGACAAATCCTTTCCCTATATTCTTCTGAGCAAGGATCATGTCTCGCCGCAGATGACGAAACAT
Source organism: Beijerinckiaceae bacterium (assembly GCA_947458675.1). Classification (GTDB taxonomy): domain Bacteria; phylum Pseudomonadota; class Alphaproteobacteria; order Rhizobiales; family Beijerinckiaceae; genus Terripilifer. Next base: position 515 of record CANHAW010000168.1, on the reverse strand, counting down.
CGCGGCGCGCGCAATCGCAAGGGCGATTATTTCGGGCCTTTCGCCAGCGTCTGGGCGGTCAATCGCACATTGAATGCGCTGCAGCGCGCCTTTCTTCTGCGTTCCTGCACGGATTCTTATTATGAGAATCGCACGAGGCCCTGCCTGCTGTTTCAGATCAAGCGCTGCGCAGGCCCTTGCACGGGTGAGATTTCGCACGAGGATTATGCTGCGCTTGTCGATGATGCGCGCGATTTTCTCTCCGGCAAGAGCCGCGCCGTGCGCGAGACTCTGGCCAAGGATATGACGCAGGCCGCCGAGGCGCTTGAATTTGAGCGCGCCGCGCGGCTGCGCGACCGTATTGCGGCACTCTCAGCCATTCAGGGCGAGCAGGGAATCAATCCGCGCACGGTGGAAGAGGCCGATGTTTTCTCGGTTGTCGAACAGGCGGGTCAATTCTGCATCGAGGTGTTTTTCTTTCGCACCTATCAGAACTGGGGCAATCGCGCCTATTTTCCGCGCGCCGATCGCTCGCT
>CANHAW010000167.1 GCA_947458675.1 Beijerinckiaceae bacterium | reverse complement strand
TGCCCATGCGGCCAGCGAGCGGCGCATAAATGTCGAGCGTCTCCTCGGCAATGCGTTTGCGCTTGTCGGGTGGCACAAAATGCAGCGTGCGCATATTGTGCAGCCGGTCGGCGAGCTTGACGACGAGGACACGCACGTCATCGGCAATGGCCAGCAGCAGCTTGCGGAAATTTTCAGCCTGTTCGGCACGCTTGGAAACAAGATCGAGCTTCTTCAGCTTGGTCAGACCATCGACAAGCGCGCCAATCTCATGGCCGAACAATCGGTCGATTTCCTCGCGCGTCGTGCCGGTGTCTTCAATCGTATCATGCAAGACAGCCGCGACGATGGTCGCATCATCCAGCTTCAGATCGGTGAGAATGGCGGCAACTTCGAGCGGATGGGTGAAATAAGGATCGCCAGAGGCGCGCTTCTGGGCGCCATGGGCCTTCATCGCATAGACGTAAGCGCGGTTGAGCAAATCCTCATCGGCGTGCGGATTATACTTTCTCACACGATCGAGAAGCTCATATTGCCGCATCATCACAAAACAGACCCGATTCTTCGACGCGCCGGCGCGCGTCTTGAAGGGCTAATATCATTGCATCGCGCTGCAGTGACAAGTGTGGAGACCAGAAAAGCAAAAGGCGCGGGAAAGACCCGCGCCCTGCATACAGCTATGCTGAGAGGCTTATTCGCCTTCGTCGTCGGTCTCGGCCGGCGGCACCAGGCCCTCAAGACCGCGCAGAAGGTCTTCTTCGGTCATACGGTCGAATTGAATGTCGCCATCGACGCCACCGACATCGGAGGCCGCAGCCGGAGTGAGCGCGGGCACGACTTCTGCTTCCGGCTCGTCCACTTCCACATGCTTCTGCAGCGAATGGATCAGGTCTTCCTTGAGATCCTCGGGGGCGAGCGTCTCATCGGCAATCTCACGCAAGGCAACGACAGGGTTTTTGTCATTGTCACGATCGATCGTGATCTGCTGGCCCGACGAAATCATTCGGGCGCGATGGCTGGCGAGCAGAACGAGTTCGAAACGGTTCTCGACCTTGTCGATGCAGTCTTCGACGGTGACGCGTGCCATGGGGCGACGTTCCTTCGCGATGGAGGGAGAAGATTGAGCGGTCTCGTTACACGAAACCCCTGAATGACGCAATCGAAAGCCGCCTCAAGGCGTCCACACCCGCCAAAAACCCCGGACGATAATGCTAAGATCAAGCCAAGCTACTAAAAACACTGCATTTTATTTAAACTTACTTGACTGAATCCGGCCTCAGGACGATTGTCTGCTTACGGTCTGCTTGCGTTGGGCGAGTCTCTTCGCGGCGGAACGGGGGTTTTGCGAAAGGCTTGATCGCGGATTTTGCGGTATTTCCACAGGCAAGAATTAGTAAAGCTCCTTGTTTTCAAAGAAATAGAAGAGATTATCATGTCGCAGGAACGCATCGCCCTCTTTATCGACGGCGCTAATCTTTACGCTACAGCAAAAACTCTCGGTTTTGATATCGATTACAAGCGCATGCTCAAGGAATTTCATTCCAGGGGGCGTCTGGTCCGTGCTTTTTACTACACGGCACTGATTGAAGATCAGGAATATTCTTCGATCCGCCCGCTGATCGACTGGCTCGACTATAATGGCTTCTCTGTTGTGACCAAGCCGACGAAAGAATTCGTCGATTCCATGGGCCGCCGGAAGGTCAAGGGTTCGATGGACATTGAACTGGCGGTGGACGCCATGGAAATGGCCAATCACATCGACCACATGGTTCTTTTCTCCGGCGATGGCGATTTCCGCTCGCTGGTGGCCGCCGTCCAGCGCAAGGGCGTGCGCGTTTCGGTCGTCTCGACCATCACGACCCAGCCGCCGATGGTCGCCGACGAATTGCGCCGCCAGGCCGATGAATTCGTCGATCTGCTCCATCTGGCCGCCAAGATCGGCCGCGACCCCAACGAGCGCGTTCAGCGCTATCAGGAGCGCCGCCCCGCCGCTGGCGAAGAGGTTCTCGACACCTGATCACGGGGCGGCTATGCCCGGCTCATGCCGAAGCTGAAACAGCCGCCCTGTCCGGGGCGCGATTGCCCCCTCTGCCCGCGCCTCGTCACCTTTCGTGCCGAGGCGCGCGCTGACTTTCCTGATTGGCACAATGCGCCCGTGCCGTCCTTCGGCGAGGCGTCTGCGCGCCTGCTGATTGTGGGCCTCGCGCCGGGCCTGCGCGGCGCCAATCGCACCGGTCGCCCCTTTACCGGCGATTGGGCAGGCGATCTTCTCTATGAGACGCTGATCGAAAGCGGCTTCGCCAAAGGCGTCTATGATGAGCGCCCAGATGACGGGCTGACTTTGCAGGATTGCCGCGTGACCAATGCCGTGCGCTGCGTGCCGCCGCAAAACAAGCCGACGCCGGCAGAAATCACAAATTGCCGAAGCTTCCTGACAATAACAATCGAAGCCATGCCCAATTTGCGCGCCATAGTCGCGCTGGGGCGCATCGCACATGAGAGCCTGCTGCGCGCGCTGGAGACAAAACTTTCGGCTGCGCCCTTTGCCCATGGCGCCGTGCATGACATTGCCGGCTACCGCATTTACGACAGCTACCATTGCTCGCGCTACAATACGAACACAGGCGTGCTGACGCCGAAAATGTTCAAGGATGTTTTTAAGCGCGTGCGGAAGGATCTGGCGCCATAACCTTCTCCCCATGGGAGAAGCGGACGCTGCGGCAATGGCCTCAGCCCCGCTCGCGCATCAAGCGGCCCTGCTCTTTCTTCCAGTCGCGAGCCTTCTCCGTCTCGCGCTTGTCGTGCAATTTCTTGCCGCGGCCGAGCGCAATTTCGATTTTCGCGCGGCCCTTCTCGTTAAAATACATTTTCAGCGGCACGATCGTCATGCCCTGCCGCTCGACGCCTTGCGCAAGTTTTGCAATCTCGCGGGATTTGGCGAGCAATTTGCGCGGCCGGCGCGGCTCGTGGTTGAAGCGGTTCGCCTGCAGATATTCGGGAATATTGGCATTGTAGAGCCATAATTCGCCGTGGCGATCCACACCGACATAGCTCTCGGCAATCGTGGCCTTGCCGGTGCGCAAGGATTTCACTTCCGTGCCGGTAAGCATAATGCCGGCCTCAAGCGCATCGCCGATTTCAAAATCGTAACGCGCCCGCCGATTATCGGCGGCGATTTTGATGGTCGGCTTGTCCTTGGCTGCCAATTGTCTCTCCAGGGCGCGTCGGCCCTCAGCCGCCGATCACGCCGGCATGAATCATGGCGGCGCGGATGATTGCGCGCGTCGGCTCCGTCACCGACAAGAGCGGCATCCGCACTTCATCGCGCACTTTGCCCAGCAATGACAGTCCATATTTTGCGCCTGCCACGCCGGGTTCCTTGAAAATCGCCTCATGCAGGGGCACGAGACGATCCTGAATCTCAAGAGCGCGCGCATAATCTCCAGCCAAGGTGGCCGCCTGCATTTGCGCGCAGAGTTTTGGCGCGACATTCGAAACGACAGAGATACAGCCCGTCCCGCCGGCCGCATTAAAGGCCAAAGCCGTCATATCTTCGCCCGACAGCTGGATGAAACCATCGCCCATGGCAAAACGCTGCTGCGAGACGCGCGCGAGATTGCCTGTGGCATCCTTCACGCCGGCGATGTTCTTCAGCTCGAACAGGCGCTTCATCGTATCGACGGACAGATCGACGACGGAGCGCGGGGGAATATTATAGACGATGATCGGAATGCCGATCGCATCATTGATCGCCTTGAAATGGAGGTACATGCCCTCCTGCGTCGGCTTGTTGTAATAGGGCGTGACAACGAGCACGGCATCGGCGCCAGACTTTTCCGCATGTTTGGCGAGATCGATGGCTTCCGCCGTATTGTTGGATCCAGCCCCCGCAATCACCGGCGCGCGGCCCTTGGCCTCCTGAATGCAGATTTCGACCACGCGATGATGTTCGGCATGGGAGAGCGTCGGGCTCTCGCCTGTCGTGCCCACGGGAACAAGCGCCTGCGTGCCTTCCTCGATCTGCCAGCTCACCAAGGAGCGGAAAGCATCCTCATCGACGCGCCCGTCGCGAAAAGGCGTTACCAGCGCAGTCATCGAACCCCTGAGGCGGGCGGTCTGAGGCATGTCTTCAATCCCCGAAAATCGCGACCGCCTAACCGACGCCGCATTTCACAGGCCCGATGGGCCGGCCACACAGATAGCCTCTGCCGGGAGGCGAGAAAAGGGGCCGCAGGAGCCGAAACCCGAGAAACGGCACTTGTCCGCAACAGCCGCAGGCCCAATCTGCGGCTCCGCTCACCGCCCGGCTCAGGCCACGAGAAAAATTTAACCTTCATCAACCATGCTGCCGCTTCCAGCGCCCCCAGAGACAGGTCGAGGATGACATTGTTAGCCAATGCCTTCCGTTTTGCGGCCGGAGCCGGGGCGCTCGGTCTCGTCGCTTTGCCGTTGATTCCCGAAAAATACCTGCAGCCCTCCCCGCCCACGCCAATCACAGGCAGCGCGCCCCAATCCCAGACCGATTCCCCGCCAGCTGCCGCCACAGCCACCCCGCCACCCACCGGCCCCGCTCTGGCCTATGCGCCTGAGCCTGATCGCGAGGGCGCCAATCCGCTCCTGCAGATTCCCCCGCCCATCGCGCTCGACCAGCCGGGCCTGCGCGAGGCCTTGGCGGCCTATGCACAAGGCGACATAGCCAAGGGCGATGAATGGGCAGTCCAAGTCAAAGACCCGATCGCCCGCCTGGCACTCGACTGGGTCGCGCTGCAAAAGGAATCGCGGCTGGCGACATTCCAGCGCCTTTCGGCCTTTCTCGCCCAAAATCCCGATTGGGCCGCGCGCGGCCTTTTGGAGCGGCGCGCCGAGGATATTCTTTTCAATGACAGATCGCGCCCACAGCTGGCTGGCGCCTGGTTTGCCACGCGCAACCCGCAAACGCCCACCGGCAAACTCGCTTTGGCGCGCGCCGAACTGGCAGCCGGACAGGACAAGCAGGCCAAGATCCGCATCGCTGCATCCTGGCGTCACGATGATATGAGCCCATGGCTGGAAGGCCAGTTCCTGAAAGAATTCGGCGCCCATCTTGCGCCAGACGATCATCGCTACCGCGCCCTGCGGCTGGCCTATGACGGCAAACAGGCAGCCACGCGGATTGCGGCCAAAGTGGATGAAAATTTCACCGCTTTGATCAAAGCGCGACTTGCGGTTGCGGCCGACAATTCTTCAGAAAAACTCATGCAGGGTGTGCCGGCGGCGCTGCGGCAAGATCCCGCCTACCTCCTCTCCCAAGCGCAACGCGCGCGACGCGCGGGCGATCTTGAGGCGGCCACGAAATT
>CANHAW010000166.1 GCA_947458675.1 Beijerinckiaceae bacterium | reverse complement strand
TGCTCCTCGTCACAACCAGCTTCACGCGCATTATCATCACGCTTTCAATCCTGCGTCCGGCTCTTGGAACGCAGCAGACACCACCCAACCCGGTTCTGGTTGGCCTGGCGCTCTTCATGACCTTGTTCATCATGGCGCCGACTTTCAAAACCATCAATGAGACCGCCTTTACGCCCTATACGAATGGGGAGATCCAAATCGAAGAAGCGGCGTCACGTGCGACAGGCACGATGAAAGGATTTATGCTGCGCCATACGAGGGAAAGCGATCTCCTGCTCATTGCCGATCTCCAGGGTGACAAGAGCTACAGCAGCCCGGAAGCTGTTCCTCTGCAGGTTCTGGTTCCTGCTTTCATGATGAGCGAATTGCGGACAGCCTTTACGATTGGCTTTCTTCTCTTTCTCCCCTTCCTCGTGATCGATATTGTGGTGGCCAGTATCCTTATGTCTCTGGGCATGATGATGCTCTCGCCAACTCTTGTGTCCCTGCCCTTCAAGCTCCTGCTTTTCGTCATCGTCGATGGATGGGCCGCGACCATTACCGCCCTCGTCGAAAGTTTCGTGAGGGGCTGACGCGATGCAATATGCACAATTCGTCACAATTGGACGGGAAACCATTCAGAGCATTATGATCATCATCGGCCCGGTCCTGATCGCGGCTCTGGTCATTGGTGTTCTGATCGGCATCTTTCAGGCAGCAACCTCGATCAACGAGGCAACGCTCACATTCGTCCCAAAGCTGATTATTGTCGTTCTTGTTCTTGCCTTGTCTGCACCATTCATGATCTCGAATATTTCGAGTTTCTTCCGCACCGTCTTCACCGAAATCGCCAGGGTGAACCGATGATCGTGCTTCAAGAAGAAATTGTTATGGGACAGCTTGCAGCATTCCTTCTGCTGGCGGTTCGCATCGGCGCTCTTTTTGCTGCAGCTCCGGTGCTTTCGGCTTCCGCCGTCTCCTTGCCAGTCCGGATTGGTCTGACGATGGCCATTACCCTCACGCTGCTTGGCAGCGTCAGCGTTCCGGAAATCGACCTGTTGTCGCCTCCTGGCGTGATGACCATCGTTCGCGAAATCCTGATCGGCCTGTCGATCGGTCTTCTTTTCCAGCTTGCCTTTGCCTCTGTCGCCATGGCTGGCGAACAAATCGCTTTTGCCATGGGCCTCGGCTTTGCCTCTATGGTCGATCCGCAGACGGGATCGCCCTCACCGGTCTTGACGCAGTTCATGTCCATTCTGCTCATTCTGATCTTTTTGATTACAGAAGGGCATCACGTTCTTTTGCGGCAGCTTGCATCGAGTTATGAAGCATTGCCCATCGGCTCCGAATTCAGCACGGACATGTTTTTGGGAATTGCCAAAGCGGCTGCGCTCATTTTCTCTGCAGCACTGCTGATTGCAGCTCCTGCCATTGTGCTCTTGTTTCTGGTCAATCTCCTGATCGGTTTCATGACGCGCGTGGCACCTCAGATGAACATTTTCTCTGTCGGCTTCCCGGTTACAATCCTTGCGGGATTTGCCGTTCTGCTCGTTTCAATTCCCACATTGGGTAATGGAATGAGCAATCTGCTGCAGAGCGTTGCTGGAATAGTCAGGGATCTCGTTCTGGCCAGAGGGAGCCCCGCATGAGCGAGGAATCCAGTCAGGACAAAACCGAACAACCAACCGGACGACGGCTCGAACAGGCCGTCGAAAAGGGACAGATTCTGACATCCCGCGATCTGGTGATGGCGGCCGTTCTTGTCGGCTCGGTGATCCAGCTGATGTTTCTCGGCCGGTTTCTCTTTAACGAATTAACTGGCAATTTTCGCAGTGGGCTTGATTTCGCCACGCCAATGCTTCGGGATCTCCCGTTGCTCGACGTTCTGGCAGATCGCTTCCGTGGAGCCTTGTTCCTCATCGTTCTTTTCAGCCTGCCGCTGGCATTGATCGCAATTGCCTGCCAATTCAGCGTCGGCGGCCTTCACTTAATCATCAGCAATGCTGCCTTCAAACCAAGCCGGCTCTCGCCTGTTGCGGGCCTGAAACGGATGTTTGGCAGCCATGGCCTCATTGAACTGGGAAAATCAATCCTCAAAGTGGCCGTCATCGGCTCCATTGGCTATCTGCTGCTGAAATCGCGTTTGCCAGAAATTCTCGGCCTTTCATTGCAGCCATTTGAGACTGCAATGGAGAGCACCGGCTCCCTATTGATGCTCATCCTGTTTGTCTTGATTGGTGCGATCGCGGTGCTTGGCATCCTGGACATGTTCATTCAGTGGCAACAGCATCGCAATCGCCTGTTGATGACCAAGCAGGAAGTCAAGGATGAGTATAAGGAGACTGAAGGGTCGCCGGAGGTCAAGCAACGTATTCGGAAATTACAGCAAGAGGCCGCCTCCCGAGGTTCTGTCTCGCAGGTCGAAAACGCTCAGGTTGTTATTGTAAACCCGACGCGCTTCGCAGTGGCGCTGCATTATGACTTCGGCGAAGGCTCTGCCCCCAAAGTCCTCTCCAAGGGCACTGAACAGGTCGCTCTCAAGATCCGTGAAACGGCAGATCAGAACGGCATACCTGTACTCACCATGCCGCTTTTGGCTCGCGCTCTCTATTATACCAGCGAGATTGGCTCGGAAATTCACGCCGATCTTTATCGCGCTGTGGCAACAGTGCTGAGTTTCGTTTTACAGGCGGGCGCGACTGGCGAATTGCCTGAAGTCGAGATCCCAGATCAGCTGAAATTCGATTCCAACGGCAGACCGATCGGAGGCAAGGCATGACAACCCCCTCCTGCTATGGCTGCGCGCATTTCAAAATCACCCACGAAACGGCGGCGCCTTATGCTTGCGCCGCATTCGGATTTCGTTCGCGCCGAATTCCGGCGCTCGAAGTCGCATCATCATCGGGCCAGACCTGCCAGAGGCGCAAGCCGGCCCAGACAAGCAAGAGGAGCGTGAGGCCATGAGCAAAGCACCGAAGAAAGCGGCTGCGCCGACCGAACCTGCACCGGCGGCCGCGCCAGCCCCATCGCCGGCCAAATCGCTGCTCGCCCGCAAAGTCGAGAAGCCTGTTGAGCAGAAGAGCAAGCCCCCCATCGACGAGGCGATTGAAATTGCCCTTGCTGCGGCCAGCACAGCTGTCGATTCAGCACAGGAGATCCAGCGTCTGCGCGGCGAGGTTCAAACCTTGGTGCAGGGATCGCGTCGCAATAACAAGATTCTGTTCTATGCGACATTTCTCATTCTTGTCTTTGCCGGAGCAGGCGTCTTTGGCTCACTCGTTTTCTTTAAACGCGCCTATAATGAATTTGAGGCCGTTGCTAAGGTCAATCGGGAAGCCTTGATCGTCTTTGCCGGCGAGATCAATGGGCTGGTCGCGGCCAGCAAGAAAATCGATGAAGCGCTCAAGGCATCGTCGCAAATGACAGCGGCCAATCAGGCTCTGAATGAGGAAGTCTCAAAGAACCTTCAGGCATTGACGCTGGCGCAAAATGCCCTTGCGCAGAAGATTCCGCCAGCCAATCTGTACGATAAATCCTTTTCGCAATTGCAAAAGGGAATTGACGAACTGGTCAACGCCAATAAAGCGATGGCAACGCGTATTGCAGAACTCCAGGCTCGCCCTGTTGCGCCGCCAACGCCGCCGGCAGCGACCATAAAGCCTCCGGTTCAAGCCAAACCGCAATCCAGCGAGGCGAATGCTGCTGCGCGTCAACGCGCGGAAGCTGCTCGCCAGCGCGAGATGATCCGCTTCCCATAAGGGTGGAATGAATGAAAACCGAAGTCAGAACTTTCGACGATCTCGTCAAGGTTTCACAAGTCGGTCGTTATACGCCAGCGGAGCGCACGGGCCTGCTTGCGGGCGACCTGATCTTGTCCTTCGGCATTCACCCGCCGAGCGACATATCTCATGACTCAGATTTGATTGCTACGCTCAAACGCAGTGACTGGTTATTTATCCTGCGTGGAGATGTCGCCTTCCGCCTCATGTATGGGGAAGGCATCGAAGGCGCGCAATTTGAGAGCGCCAGCCCGGCTGAAAACATCACCGTTCCCACCGGCGCGTCATGGATGCATTATTGGGGCGGAATACAAACGTCTGGGCAAACCATCTTCGTGCCCGATACAATCTCGCCTTGGTGGGCCATCGTGCCGCCGCTGCTTTATGCGCGCTATCGCAATTGGCAGATGCTCGCTGCTATCATGCTTGTCTGGCTTGTCGCACTCACGCAAGGGCCTGTGACATTTGCCCTCGCCTATCTCGTCAGTATCGCTGCGGCCATGTTCGGCGGTGCATCGCTCATGCGCGATGCTCTCCAGAAGCAGGGTTTTGTGCCGCGTGGCACCTATTCTATTGCCCGACATACGGATGTCGCGGCGCTTGAAATCATCACATGCGAACGTGTGCGCCTCATCCGGCAAAACAAGCCCGCAGCGCCGTCACCCAATTCTGGCGACAGCGAGGCGGCTCCCAATCCGAGCCATTGATCAATGGCGGGCACGTCCCGCATGAAGAGCTGCAATCGTCTCGATAATGTCAGCCGACAATCCGGTTTTCCGGACAATCTGCTCCCGGCTCTCGCCCGAACGCGCGAGATGAATGGCCAGCTCAACCGTCTCGGGCGCTTCTCGTTCAGCTGAACGCTTCGACATTTCGACGAGTTTCATATCCGCCTGCATTTGGCGCAGAGCGGTTTCCACATTGCGATCCCGTTCGGCGACGAATTTGTTCATCGCACCGCGCTGCCGGAGATTTTCCGAAAGCAGGCCATCAATCCGCTTCGAAAGTTCGGCGAATTTTGTCTCCCAAACGCGCTCACGACGGCGCAACTGGATCTGGACGAGAGCCACAGCGACAAAACCGCTTCCTGCGGCAAACAAAAGAGCCTCGTTCAGCATGATCCCTTGCTCCCTTCGGTTTCGCGCCATGCGGTAATCGCCAGATCATAGGCGCGCAGGCGCGAGGCGAGCGCATGGGCAAGCTCCTCGCTCATGCGATCCAGCTCTGCCACCAGAGCGCGATCTTTTTCGGGGAAGCCACTGGCCCCTCGGGCAAGATAATCGCGCAATGCCTCGGTAGAGGCTTCCAGCGCAGGAAGGTCGGAAACGGCAATAGCCTGGCCGAGCTGCGCGAAGACTTCGCGCAGGGCCAGGAGATCGGGCTGATGCATTTCGGGACTCACCGGACTACTCCTCGGAACCGCCTCCCCGCAGCTGGGCGATCATTTGATCGGCCAACTTATCGTAATCGATCGGGTAAGCGTTGTTGCGAATAGCTGTCCGGATCGCGTCGATCTTCGCTTTATCAAGCGGGGCGGCTTGGGAGCCCGGCCCCGAAGCGCTGATCTCAACGACTTCCGCCCCGATCGCAGCCGCGGCTGAAGAGCCGGCGCGCGCTGGCGCCGACGCAGGCGTCTCTGCCT
>CANHAW010000165.1 GCA_947458675.1 Beijerinckiaceae bacterium | reverse complement strand
GAGCCGACATTGGAAGCAACAGGAACTTATGAGCCTGCAGAATCTGCCGGCGTGTTTTCTTATGGCGCACATGCTGTCGTCATCAGCGTCGATGAAGACACCGGCCATGTGCAAATCATCGATTATGCTGTGGCCGAAGATTGCGGCACGATGATCAATCCGATGATTGTCGACGGACAGGTCCAGGGCGGGATTGCACAGGGTATCGGCACCGGCCTGTTTGAGGAAATTCCCTACAATTCCGACGGCCAGCCGCTTGCCACAACTTTCGCCGATTATGTCATGCCGGGCATGACAGATGTGCCTGAAATTCGCATCGCCCATTCGGTGACACCAGCGCTTGTCACCGAATATGGCGTGAAGGGTGTGGGCGAAGGTGGTGCCATCGCGCCGCCCGCAGCGCTGGCAAATGCGCTGGGAGATGCCTTTCGCGATCTAGGCGTCAGCTTCAATGAGACGCCCCTTTCACCGCGTCGAATCTGGCAGGCCGCACATGCAGCCCGCATGTCGGGAGACAATGCCGCATGAAACCGGCGCCTTTCTCATATGCGCGTGCGCGCTCGCTTCCAGAAGCTCTCGCAATGCTTGGCGCAGATGCGCAATCCCTGCCGCTGGCCGGCGGACAATCGCTTGCGCCCATGCTCAATCTGCGCATGACAATATGCGAAAGCCTTGTCGATATCGGGGCTATCGCGGAGCTTCTGGTCGCCAGCGAGACAAACGATCACGTGACAATTGGCGCTGCAGTCACCCATGCCATGATCGAAGACGGGTCTGTGCCCGATCCCGCACATGGCATGATGCGTCGTGCCGCACAAAAAATCGCCTATCGCGCCATTCGATGCCACGGAACGATTGGCGGCTCGGTGGCCATGGCTGACCCCGCTGCAGATTGGCCGTGCATTTTGCTGGCGCTCGATGCGATTGCGCTTGTTGCGGGTGCAAGCGGAGAGAGGCGCGTCCCGCTGGATCGCCTTCTGGTGGGAACCTATGAGACCTCCCTTCAGCAAGGCGAGATTATACGCGCTTTCGAGATACCGAAATTGCCGCCAGATGCTCGCGCCACAACATGCAAGATCAATCGTAAAACCGGCGCTTTTGCTGATTCAATCGTGACTGCCGTTCACAATGGCCAGAAATCAAGAGTCGTTCTCGGCGCGGCCGGCCCACGTGCCCGCATCCTCGAAAATGCCTCCATGTCTATGGCGAAGAACATTAACGGCGCTGCTCTGGATCAAGCCATTTCCACGGACATTGCTGGCATGCTTCCAGAAGACGATGCCTATCTGAAACATCTGCACGCCACCAATGTGAAACGTGCGATCAATGAGGTCATGACGCCATGACCATGGTCAATCTGACAATCAACGATAAGAAAGTAACATGCGATATTGAGGATCGCACAAATCTTGCAGATTTCCTTCGCGACACCTGCAACCTGACCGCAACGCATCTTGGCTGCGAACATGGCGCATGCGGGGCTTGCGGGGTCTTGGTCGATGGCACGCTGACGCGCTCGTGCCTGAAATTCGCGGTCCAATGCGACGCCCGTCACGTGACGACACTTGAAGGCCTCGATCAGGACGCAGTGATGAACGCGCTGCGCGAGGGTTTCCACCACGAACACGGGTTGCAATGCGGCTTCTGTACGCCGGGCATGCTGATGGCTGCACGCGACCTGCTGCTGAGACACCCAAATCCCGATGAACAGGATATTCGCGAGGCACTGGCTGGAAACCTTTGTCGTTGCACAGGCTATGCAGGAATTGTTCGCGCAGTCGCACGCGCCAGCAAAAGATTATCGGATTCAAAGATCAAATCAGGAGGCTGATATGGATAGCACGCGTTCGGGAACAACACGCCGCCAGACCCTTCTCTCCGGCGCTGCAGCCGCAGCCGGCCTTTTCACACCTCATGTTCCAGCACTTGCACAAAGTGCAAATGCCGTGAAGCTGGCGCTGGAATTTCGCATTTACGGCGGCAACGCACCGAGCTTTTACGCCATTGAGCGCGGGATCTTCAAGGATCTGAATCTCAATGTCACGGCAGATGGCTCTTCCGGTTCGGGTGAAGCCATCACACGTGTGGCGACCGGCGCCTATGAATTCGGTCTTGCAGATGCATCCGCCGTCGTTGAATTTGCCGGCCGCAATCCCGATGCAGCCCCAAAGATCATCATGCCGATTTTCGACGTCTTCCCCGCCGTCGTTCTCAGCCTCAAACGCAAGCCCATCCGCTCCCTGAAAGATCTCGTCGGCGCCAAGCTTGGTGTCGGCACGGCTGATGCGGGCTCGAAAATTCTGCCGGCGCTTTTCGCGCGCAACCAGATCGATCCCAAGAGCGTAAACCGCGTCACGGTCGATGTGAAGCTGCGCGATACAATGCTGCTCAAGGGCGATGTCGATGCCGTCATCGCCTTCGATTACACGGCGATTTTCAATCTCATGGACAATGGAATCCCAATGGAGGATATCACCCTCCTCTATTACCATTCCTTCGGCTTCAACTTCTTCGGCAATTCGCTCATCACAAGCCCGCAGATGATCAAGGACAAGCCCGATGTCGTGAAGCGCATGGCGCTTGGCATTGCACGCTCCTGGACCGGCGCACATAAAAACCGCGATCAGGCGATCGATGCTGTGATGAAGCGCGACAAGCTGCTTAATCCAAAAATCGAACGCGCACGCATGGATTGGGTGATCGACCGTTTGATCCGAACCGAAAATGTCCGCAATAACGGGCTCGGTGCATTTGAGATGAAGCGTGTTGCGGATTCCATTGCCGTTCTTGCCGATGGGCTTGGCCTTGACAAAGCACCGACACCCCAAACCCTGCTCGACCTGAACTTTATGCCCCCCGCTTCCGAGCGGATCATGGGCTGAGAAAGAACGATCGATGACAAACTTGCCGCAGAATGAAGCCAACGATCCATTCGTGGATTTCTCCGATGTCGCACTTCGATACGGAGACGAGAATGGGACGCTTGCGCTCTCAGGCGTTGATCTTTCGATCAAGAAAGGTCAGTTCGCCGCGATCGTCGGGCCTTCGGGCTGCGGCAAGTCCTCATTCATGAAACTGGCGACGGGATTATGCCCGGCGACAGAAGGCTCGATCCGCGTGGCTGGAGCGCCGGTGACCGGACCGCTCAAAATCACCGGAATGGCATTCCAGAATCCCACGCTTCTGCCGTGGCGCGACACATTGCGCAATGTGATGTTGCCGCTTGAAATCGTCCAGCCGCACAGATCGAGGCTGCGAGCGGAATATGCAAAATATGTTGCTCAGGCAAAAACAATTCTCGCAACCGTCGGCCTCGCTGGTTTCGAGGACAAGCATCCATGGATGCTGTCGGGCGGCATGCAACAGCGCGTCAGCCTCTGCCGCTCATTGATTCATGAGCCACAGCTGCTCATGCTCGATGAACCTTTCGCGGCTCTTGACGCTTTCACGCGTGAAGAACTCTGGTCTGTTCTTCAGGACTTGTGGCTTGAAAAACAATTCACCTGCATTCTCGTCACGCATGATCTGCGCGAGGCCGCCTATCTGGCCGATGTGATCTTCGTCATGTCGGCAAGGCCTGGGCGTGTGATCTCAACGCATCGCGTTGATATTCCAAGGCCGCGGACGATTGAGAGCACATTCGATCCGGCTTTTGTTGAAATCGTCCAAAAAATCCGCGCTGAGATCGCTCAAGTGCGCAAAGAGAGCAAGGCGCCAGCCCGGCCTGCCGCGCAGGAGCAGGTTCAATGAAAGCCAAACACCGAAAACTGGCAGAAAAACTCGCGCCCTGGGTCGTGATCGCCGGCCTGTTCACCATCTGGCAGGCGGCCATTTTCATCTTCAATCCAAGACCCTTCATTCTGCCATCGCCTGCGCTGGTCTATCAATCCTTCATCGATTATCGCGATCCGATCATGGCTCATGCGCTTTTCACCCTGACCAATACATTGATCGGCTTCGGCCTCGGTATTTTGGTCGGCGCCATGCTGGGCATATTCATCGGCTCATCCCGCCTGATCTATGCCGGTTTCTATCCGCTGCTGATCGGTATCAATTCCGTTCCAAAGGCGGCTGTTGTCCCGCTCCTGGTCATCTGGCTAGGCATCGGCCAGCCACCCGCAATCGCTACGGCCTTCCTGCTCTCCTTCTTCCCCATTGCCGTGAATGTTGCCGCAGGCCTTGCAACTGTGGAACCGGAACTGGAAGACGTGCTGCGCTCGCTTGGCGCGTCAAAGCTTGATGTGCTCACCAAGGTCAGCCTGCCCCGAAGCCTTCCCTATTTCTTTGCGTCTTTGAAAGTGGCTGTGACGCTTGCTTTCGTCGGCGCGGTCATTTCCGAAACCTTGGCCTCCAATGACGGTATCGGATATTTGATGCTGCAGGCGGCATCGCAATTTCGGACCTCCCTTATGTTTGCCGGCCTTCTTGTGATAGCAGCTATGGGGATCGGCACTTATCTAATCTGCGCCTTTATCGAGGTGCGCATGACCGGATGGGCGACGCGCAAGCAAACACAGGTCACCGGCGGCGGCTGATTAGAAAAATCCTGCTGCCGGAAAGCCCGCATAAAAAAGTCAGACGGAGGGAAATTGATGGGCCACGCGCCTGGGCAATCGCGCATCGGGGACGCTTTGCTTCGCCTCGAAGACGATTCCTTGCTGCGGGGTGCAGGCCGCTTTCTTGACGATATTCATATCCATGATTCCCTCGAAGCGGCATTCCTGCGCAGCCCCGTCGCTCACGGGCTCATCCGCCGGATCGACACAAGTGCTGCCCGCGCGCTCGAAGGTGTTTATGCTGTTCTGACCTATTCGGATCTCCGCCCACTCCTTACCAGCGATCACATGCCGCTCGCACTGCCTGCAGGCGGCCTCCGCCATGTGGCAGACCCAGATGTCCTGGCGCGCGAAGAAGTCTGCTATGTCGGCGAACCGATAGCTTTGGTGATCGCGCAAACGCGTGCGCTCGCCGAGGATGCGATCGGCCTTATTGAACTCGACATTGATCCTTTGCCTGCTATTTCCGATCCCGCCGATTCATTGAAGCCAGGCGCCGCGCAGGTCCGGCGGGATTGTCCTGACAATCTCGTTGCGCAAACTTTTATCGATTACGGCAATGCAGACTCGAAATTTGCCGATGCAACGCATGTCATCAAACAGGAATTCCGCCTCAGCAAAGGCGGCGGCCATTCCATGGAAGGCCGAGGCGTGCTTGCCTCTTTCGACGAGATTGAAAAAAGGTTGACCGTCTGGAATTCCACCCAGATGCCGCATCGCGCAAAGGCCATTCTCGTCGATGCGCTTGGCTTGCGTGAATCGCAAGTGCGCGTAGTCACGCCGGATGTAGGCGGCGGCTTTGGTCCGAAGGCTGTGTTTCACCCAGAGGAATTGGCCATTCCTG
>CANHAW010000164.1 GCA_947458675.1 Beijerinckiaceae bacterium | reverse complement strand
TCATCGCCAGTCGAGACAATGGCCACGCGCGGCGCGCGCGCTACATTCACCTGGGCAATGCCGCAGGCTGCCAGCATGCCGATTTCGCGCGCACCCAGAATCGTGCCGGCGCGCAAGACAGTCTCGCCGCGCGCCATATCGGAGCCCGCATAAGAGATGAACTGGCCGGGATTGGCGGCACGTCGCATATCGACAGCGCCAGCACCGGCGGGCTGCGTCTGCTCGATCATGACAATCGCATCCGCACCACGCGGCACGGGACCACCCGTAGAGATCGGTGTCGCGCTCATTGCGCGGACATGAAGCTTTGGCGCAATGCCGCAGGCAATGACCTCATCGTTCAGCGTCACTCGCACAGGCGTCGCCTCGGAGGCATTGCGCAAATCTCCCGCGCGCACAGCAAAACCATCGACATTTGAGCGGTCGAAAGGTGGCACATCGATCGGCGCCAGCACATCGCTGACAAGCGCGCGGCCAAGCGCAAACTCAAGCGCCAGACTTTCGCTGGCAAGCGCGCGCGGAAACAAAGCCGCCTCAAAACGCGCCAGCGCATCTTCGCGCGAAAGAATGGTCAGAAATTGATCCTGTGCGAGATGGGCATTGGGCTTGTCGCTCATGGCGCGACTCCCTCAAGTGAAAAAGCAGAAAAGAGATCGCCCGCAGCATGGCCTTCGCTTGCAGCGCCAACCAAGGCCACATGCGTCGCCTGCAGAAAAAATTGCAGCGGTGCATCGCCAATGGCGAGCGGATGGAAGTGCCCCTCGCGCGCCACCAGAAGCACGAGTTCGCTCAGGCCGACATGCGAAGAAATTTTTGCAGCCAGCGGCAGGCTTTGCGCAGGGCGCAGGGCGCGCTGACAAAGATGATCCAAAGCGGGCAGGATCAAAGCATGGAGCGCCGCGACAACATCAACTGCGAGCGGCGGAATGACGATGGCTGGCACGCCTTGCTGGCGCGCAAGGGCAATATCGCGGCCGGGTTCGAGCGCAAGACCGCGCGCGATAATCTCATCGGGGCTGACAGATCCCAGAATGATTTTGAGCTGTGCGTCGGGCCCGATCTCAACGCTCTCGCGCTCCAATGCGCGCACAAGGAAATCGGCGAGCGGACCCTTTCCTTCCACGGCAACACGCGGTGCCGCGACAAGAAGAGACTGCACACCGGCAGCCGCCAGCGCGAGCATATGCGTCTTGCGCAAAATCTCGCCTTTTTCGACAAGCACCGCGCCTGCAGCAAAATCCTCGCCCACCCGCCTGATGTTCTCGCCGGGAAAGGATTCGACCAGAGCCTGCGCAAACGGGCCCGAAACATCGACGCCGCTCTCGTCAACCACGCAATCGCAGTCCGATGGAAGCGCATCGCCCGCTTGCACCGCAACCGGCATCAGTGACAGCGGCACAGGCGAATAGGAAGACGCGCCCGCAATCTCGCTTGCGATCAGGCCATAGCCGTCACGCAGCGCAATATTGCTGCGCGGCAAGGGCCGCTCGGCACAGATTGTTTCCGCCGCGACATGGCCCACAGCCTGCGCCAGCGCACGGGAGCGCGGCGCAACGGGCGCGAGCATGGACGCCAGCAGGTTCTGCGCGTCTTCCAGCGGGATCAGGGCGGCTTTCATGCTGAGAGGTTTAGCGCGCAAAGCTGGCTTTGCAAGCGCCATGGAGCCCGTCATTGCTCGCGAAGCGAAGCAATCCAGAGCCGCCGGTTGGGGCATGGATTGCCACGTCGCCTGCGGCTCCTCGCAATGACGAGGCTGAAAAGCGGGCGCCTGCCTTTTCAGCGAAGCGCGAAGACGATCACTTCGCCGCGTTGGGGAAGAACAGCTGCTGGCCCTCAATCCTGTAGGCTGCAATATCCCTCTGGCCTTCAGCCGAGATCAGATAATCGACAAAGGCCTGACCCTCTTTCGCCTTCACATGCTTGTGCCGATCCGGGTTCACCAGCATCACACCATATTGATTGAACAGGCGGGCATCGCCCTCCACGACAATGGCGAGCCCTTCCTTGCCCTTGAACGACAGCCATGTGCCGCGATCGGAGAGAACATAAGCGCCCATGGCTTTCGCTGTATTGAGCGCGGCGCCCATGCCCTGGCCGATTTCGCGATACCAGCCGGGCTTGGCGCCGGCAGGATCGAGGCTCGCTTCTTTCCACAAAGCCAGTTCGGCAACATGGGTTCCCGATTTATCGCCCCGCGACACGAAAGGCGCCTGTTTGGCCGAGACGGTTTTCAGCGCGGCAACAATATCTTTACCGCCCGCAATGCCTGCGGGATCGGCGGCAGGTCCGATGAGCACAAAATCATTATACATGACGTCGAATCTTTTCACGCCGAAACCTTCAGCGAGAAATTTCTCTTCTGCCGATTTGGCGTGAACGAAAACAACATCGGCATCGCCACGTCGCGCTGTATCGAGCGCCTGGCCCGTGCCTTGCGCAATGACTTTCACCTCAATGCCAGACTTCGCCTTGAAGAGCGGCAGGAGATGATTGAACAGGCCGGAATCCTGCGTCGATGTGGTCGAGGCCACAACGATGCTTTTTTCCTGCGCCAGAGAGGGCTGGATGAGCGCAAGAGAAAAAGCAGCTGCTGCGATTGTTCTGAACAAAGCCATGTTAAGTCTCCAAGACAATATCGCCGCGCAGAAAAGCCTGTGCGAGAGGGG
Source organism: Beijerinckiaceae bacterium (assembly GCA_947458675.1). Classification (GTDB taxonomy): domain Bacteria; phylum Pseudomonadota; class Alphaproteobacteria; order Rhizobiales; family Beijerinckiaceae; genus Terripilifer. The sequence continues at coordinate 2,759 of CANHAW010000164.1, read as the reverse complement.
TTTTCGGATTTTCAAAAAACATCTGCGCAGCAGAATGTTCGCGCAGACGGCCATGACTGAGGAAGATCACCTCGCCGGCCAGACGGCGCACCTGACCGAGATCATGCGAGGCCATGAGGATCTTGATGCCGCTGTCTGCGGCTTGCGCGATAATATCTTCCACCGCACGTGTCGCTGCGGGATCGAGAGAGGCCGTCGGCTCATCAAGAATGAGAAGTTCCGGATCGCGTGCCAATGCGCGCGCCAAGGCAAGCCGCTGCTGTTCGCCGCCCGACAGGCGACGTGCGGGACGGTGCGCAATATCCTGCAAACCGACTTGCGCAAGCAAAGCAGAAGCGCGCGTTTCGATGGTCTCTTTCGCAACGCCTGCCTGTTCCAGCGCATAAGTCACATTCTGCAGTGCGCTTCGGCGCAGCATGACGGGACGCTGAAAAACCATGGCGCGGCGACGCGGTGCAGGATCCTGATGGCCGCCCCATGTCACGCGTCCGCGCGTGGGTGCAATCAATCCCATGGCAAGGCGCAACAATGTGCTCTTGCCCGCGCCATTGGGGCCAATGACGAGTGTGGGCGCGCCCGCATTTAAAGTGAGCGACAGATCGGTCAGCAAAGGCGTGGCGCCGATGCTGACGCCAACAGAGTCGAAAAGGAGCGGCAATTCGCGCATCAGCCGATCCTCTTTTCGGCAAAGACACGCAGGCCCCAGGCGCTGGCATTGACGGCCAGCACAATGAAAATGAGCACCATGCCAAGGCCCATGGCGAGCGGCAGATCGCCCTTGGATGTTTCCAGCGCAATGGCGGTCGTCATGGTGCGCGTGTGATTGGCAATATTGCCGCCGACAATCATCACCGCGCCGACTTCAGCCGCCGCGCGGCCGAAACCCGCCAGCAAAGCCGTCACAAGGCTGATGCGCGCATCGTAAAGCAAGGTCGCAAGGCGCTGCAGCGGCGGCACGCCCATGGCCTGCAATTCGTCGCGATATTCCAGCCAGAGATCTTCGACAATCTGGCGCGTGAGCGCGGCAATGATCGGGGCGATCAGCACAGCCTGCGCAATCACCATGGCGGTCGGCGTGAAGAGCAGGCCGAAAGAACCCAGCGGGCCCGAGCGCGACAGCAGCAGAAAGACCAGCAGGCCCACCACAACAGGGGGCAGGCCCATCATGGCGTTGATGACAACGATCAGCGCACCGCGGCCGGGAAAACGCACAAGCGCAATCAGCCCGCCCAGCGGCAGGCCGATCAAAGCGCCCAAGCCCACGGCCAGCAGGCTGACCATGAGCGACAGGCGGACAATGGCGTAAAGCGCCGGATCGCCGGAGACGACGAGCTGCCAGGCGCTGAGACCCTCGGGCATGAATGTCCCTCTTTCGGGCGCAGAATAGGGTTTTCTTTCCGGAAAAAGTCAATTGCTTGAACTAGCGCATGAAAATGCATAATAATGCAGGCATGGAATTATTGACCACCGCCGAAGCCGCCGATTACCTCCGCCTCAAGGAGCGCAAGCTCTATGAGCTTGTGGCCGAAGGGCAGATCCCCTGTTCGAAAGTCACGGGCAAATGGCTTTTTCCCCGCCATGAGCTCGACCGCTGGGTGCTCTCGGGCCTGGCCGTGCCGCTTCTGATGCAGGCGCGCCCGGCGCCGCCCATTGTCGGGGGCAGCCAGGATGCCCTGCTCGAATGGGCCTTGCGCGAATCAGGCTCTGGGCTGGCCTCTCTGCCCGAAGGCAGCGAGGCAGGGCTTGAGCGGCTGCAGCGCGGCGAAGTGGTGGCTGCCGCCATCCATTATCATGCGGCAGCCGAGACGGATGCCAATCCCGCCATCATCCGCCGCCTGCCCGGCCTGCATGATGGCGTTCTCATTGCCTTTGCGCGGCGCGAACAAGGCCTGCTTCTGCCCAAAGGCAATCCACGCAATCTTGCCTCACTTGAAGATGTGATTGCGCGCGGCGCCTGCATGGCCGTGCGCCAGAAAGGCGCGGGCGCGCAAATGCTGCTCGATGTCATGCTGGAAAAGATCGGCGTGAAAGCAGCCGAGATGAACCGCATGCTGCCGCCCTGCCTCACCGGCCCCGATCTCGCCAATGCCATTGCCTCCGGCAAGGCCGATTGCGGCATTGCCAGCCGCGCAGCAGCGCGCGCAGCAGGGCTCGATTTCGTGCCGCTCCTGTTTGAACATTTCGATCTGGCCATGCGCCATCAGGATTATTTCCGCCCGCCGATGCAGAAACTCATGTCGCTTCTGCGCGAGGAGCGTTTCCAGCGCCGCGCAGAAGAGCTGACAGGCTATGATGTGAATGAGGCAGGCGTCATCAGATATGCGCCGTGAGGCTTGCGCCCGCTTCTCCCATGGGGAGAAGCTGTCGGCGTAGCCGACTGATGAGGGGATACCCAGCAGCGTAAGGCGTCTAGCCCCTCATCCGACCGCTTCGCGGCCACCTTCTCCCTCTGGGAGAAGGAGATGGGCTCACCCCACCTCATCCAGCACGCCCATTTTACCGGCACGGAAATCGGCAATCGCCTGCATGATCTCGGCCTGCGTGTTCATCACGAAGGGACCGTAATGGGCAATGGGCTCATTGAGCGGCTTGCCTGCAAGCACGAGGAGTTTGGAATCCGCCTCGGCAATAAGATCGATGCTCTCGCCTGCCTCATCAAACATCAGCAGGCCCGCATCGCCGATCTTGCGATCGCCGATTGAGACCGCGCCGGAGAAAAGCGCAACGGAGAGATTGTCGCCTTTGGCAATCGGCAATGT
>CANHAW010000163.1 GCA_947458675.1 Beijerinckiaceae bacterium | reverse complement strand
CAGCATCTGAGCGGTGCGAAGGTGGTAGTCCTGACCCTGCTTGAAGATGTCCAACATGGCCGGATCACCTGACAGGTCCGCAGCTACGCGCAGCTCCAGCGGGGCAAGGGCTCGCAATCGAAAAGGGGCCAGCGCCGCCAATCGGAGACGCCCTCGATCAGGCGCCGGGCATCGCGATGCCAATCGTCAAAGCGCTCGCCGATCTCATGGGAAAGCCCGCGTGCGGACCAGAAGTCATGTGTCTTGGCGTCGCGCCATTGATCTTCGACAATGGCGATAATGTTGACTTCGCTCGCCTGGCGCAGCGGATAATGGACGAGATGGGCGCGCGGTCCCAGCCACAGGCCCGTCTCGGGCTGGCGCGCAAAGGCAGGCGCTTGCTCTGCCGGGATCAGCGCGCGCCAGGCAACGCGCCCGGAAAAGACCGGCGTATGTTTGCGATAGAGGATGGCGCGCACCCGCGAATGCAATCCATCGGCGCCAACAAGCAGATCGCCGCAAATGGCGCTGATGCCGGCATCGGACAAGGTCTCGACACGCACGAGAGGGCCGTCCTGCGCAAGGCCGGTAATCTGCACGCCCTTGCGCAGGGTGATGTTCATATTTTCCGACACGGCGGCCAGCAGTGCGCTTTGCAGATCGGCGCGATGGGCAACGAGCGTGGGCGCGCCCCAGCGCGTCTGCGCCGCCCGCCCAAGCGGCATGGACATGAGATCGCTGCCAGTCGTGCCAGAGCGCACGCGCAACCGTTCCGGATAAAGCGCAAGTCCATCGAGGCGGCGCAAAATGCCGAGCCGGTCGAGCAGGCCGCTGGCATTGGGCGAGAGCTGCAGGCCGGCCCCGGTTTCAACGAGTTCGGCGGCCTGTTCGAGAATGGTGACGCGCAGTCCCGCGCGGGCAAGCGTCAGCGCGGCGGCAAGTCCGCCTATGCCGGCACCGGCGATGAGCGCGTGGCGTGTCTCAGACAAGGCGTGTCAGGCTGCTGCCTGGCTCGGTTTCAGCTCGCATTCGGCTGGATCGGCATGGCCCTTGAGCGCGCTGTCATAGCGATAGAGCGTCGAGCAATAGGGGCAGACGGCTTCCTTGTCGTCGCCCATATCGATGAAAATATGGGGATGATCGAAGGGCGGCAGAGCGCCGATGCACATGAATTCCTTGGCCCCCACGCGCACGACGGGCACGCCCGGCTGGTTATGGAAATGCGGGGTGGAATGTTCGGCCATTTTACCAATTCCCGTAGGTTCTGCCTCGGACCGCGCGCAACATAAGCGAGGCCAGCTGCTTTGGGTAGGGTCAAAAAGGCGGGAATGGTGGCTCTTCACCTTGGTCCCGGCTTTCGGCTATGGTCCAGCCTCTCCGGAAAACTGAAATCCCATGCATGTCTTTAACTCCGACGGCCTCCAGATCGCCTATATCGATCATGCCCCGACCGGGCCCGATCTTGGCGAGCCGATCCTTCTGATCCACGGCTTTGCCTCCAACCATGCCGTCAATTGGGTCAATACGCTCTGGGTGAAGACGCTGGCCCATGCGGGGCGGCGCGTCATTGCGCTGGACAATCGCGGCCATGGCGCGAGCCAGAAGGTTTATGATCCGGCGCAATATCACACCGCCACAATGGCTGAGGATGCGCGCCGCCTGATCGAGCATCTGAAGCTCGGGCGCATCGATGTGATGGGCTATTCCATGGGGGCGCGGATCACGGCCTTTCTCGCGCTCAATCATCGAGACATGGTGCGCTCCGCCATTCTGGGCGGCCTTGGCCATCATCTGGTCGATGGGCTTGGCCTGCCTATGGGCATTGCCGATGCGCTGGAAGCGCCTTCGCTCGACACGCTCACCGATCCCATGCAGCGGATGTTTCGTGCCTTTGCCGAACAGACCGGCAGCGATTTGCGGGCTTTGGCGGCATGCATCCGCGGTTCGCGCCAGACGTTGACGCAGGAGGAGGCGCGCGCCATTCGCGTGCCGGTTCTGGTGGCCGTCGGCACCAAGGACGATGTCGCGGGCGATCCCCATCGTGCGGCGGCCCTGATTCCCGGCGCGCGCGCCCTCGACATTCCCGGCCGCGACCACAATCTTGCGGTGGGCGACAAGGTCTATAAGGAGGGAGTGCTTTCCTTCCTGCGGGAGCGGCCCTGATTGTCAAGGCTCGCCCTCGGGCCGGCCCTCATGGTAGAAGCAAAGGTGTGTTCAAGGAGTTTTGCATGGCGCAGGCGCAACCGGCCGAAATTCTAGCCTTTGCCAAGGCAGATCCGATCTTCGCCCGTTTGCGCAGCGAGGCCGAGGAGGCCTTGGCGCGCGAGCCTGAGCTTGCCGGCTTCATTCGTGCCTCCATCCTCAATCTCGGCTCGCTGGGCGAGATCGTTGCCGATCGCGTCGCCGCGCGGCTCGATCATACAGCCGTGCCGGGCAGTCTCATTCGCGCCCATTATCTTGAGGCTTTGGCGGAAGGGCCGGGGCTGATCGAGGCGATCCGCGCCGATATTCTGGCGGTTGCAGACCGCGATCCCGCCTGCACGCGGCTTGTCGAGCCGGTTCTTTATTTCAAGGGCTTCCACGCCATTCAGACGCATCGTCTGGCGCATTGGATGTGGTCGCGCGGCCGGCGCGATTTTGCCCTTTATCTGCAGAGCCGCTCATCGGAAGTTTTCCAGACCGACATTCATCCGGCCGCCGTCATCGGCAAGGGCATTTTCCTCGATCACGCGACGGGCCTTGTCGTCGGCTCGACAGCGACAATCGATGACGATGTGTCCATCCTTCAGGATGTCACGCTGGGTGGCACCGGCAAGGAACGCGGCGACCGTCATCCCAAAATCCGCCAGGGCGTGCTGATCGGCGCCGGTGCGAAAATTCTGGGTAACATTGAAGTCGGGCGCTGTGCGCGTGTTGCGGCGGGCTCCGTCGTGCTATCGCCGGTTCCCAATAACAAGACTGTGGCGGGCGTGCCGGCCCGTGTCGTCGGCGAGGCCGGCTGCGCGGAACCGGCCCGCAGCATGGATCAGCTTCTCGCCGACAAGCTTGATCCGTGATCCAGACATTATCGAGGAAGTGAAAGCCAATGCCTTTGCAGAAGACCGAATTGCGCAAGCTGCAGGATTTCCTGCGCCAGTCCTTCGGCAACGAATCCATTCGCGTCGGATTGAGCCCGCAGAATGTCGAACAGGCCGACGTCAGTCTCGGTGAACGCCGGATCGGCGGCCTTGAAGTCGATGATGAGGATGGCGACCGTTCCTTCGCTTTCGAGATGAAGATTCCTGTCGGGCGCGAGACGCTGCAGGAATATTTGCGCATGCTGTTTGAGAACGATCGCCTGAAAATCATGGCGCGCGGACGCAAGACCGATTCAGTCGAGCTCAATTGCGGCGAGGATTTTCTTGGCGTGATTTCTGCCGATGATGCCAAGGGCAAGAGTTTCACGCTGCAAATGGCGATCCTCGATTTCGATCTCGAGGAATTTTGACGGGACGCAACCATGCCGATCTATGCTCTGGGCGATTTTGCGCCCGAATTGCCGCCACAGGGTCAATATTGGATTGCCCCCGATGCCGTTCTGGTTGGCAAGGTCAAGATCGGCGTGGATGCCGGTATCTGGTTTGGCGCGGTCCTGCGCGGCGATAATGAATGGCTGACCATTGGTGCGCGCACCAATGTGCAGGAAGGCACGATCATGCACACCGATCCCGGCGCGCCGGTCGAGATCGGCGAGGACTGCACCATCGGCCACAAGGCGATCATTCACGGCTGCAGTATCGGCAATCATTCTCTCATCGGCATGGGCGCAACCATTCTCAACCGCGCCCGCATCGGCAATCATTGTCTCGTCGGCGCCAATGCTCTTGTGACAGAAGGCAAGGAATTTCCCGATTATTCGCTCATCGTCGGCAGTCCGGCGAAAGTCGTGCGCACGCTCGATGAGGCGGCTATTGCCGCCTTGCGTCATTCCGCCGACCGCTATGTCGCCAATTGGCAGCGTTTTTCGCGCGAGCTGAAGCAGATCGGCTGATCAGGCGGCCTGCAAGGCAAGGCGCATCAGGCGATGTTCGAGCTGCAGGCGCTGTTCGCGCCCCAGTTCGAAAGCAAGTGCGAAACCGCCAGGAAAGATGCGCGTGATTTCCCCGTCGAATTCGCCGATCTTGTCGAGTGCAACACTGGCGCGCATACCCTCTTGGGGTGCAACCGGGGCATAAAGCGCCACGCCGCCCGCCGAGACATCCTTTGTATGGCAGGGAAAAGAACCGGCACCCAAAAGGCGGCAGCGTCCGAACAAGACAAGCGGAATACGTGCGTGGCGGCGCAGGTCGATGGTCTTGACCTTGAGCGACATGCGAAACGTCATGACTTTCTCCTGAAAGACAAATCAGGCCGAGGCGAGGAAATCGAATTCTGCCTGGCCATTTCCATTGCGGCGCATCTGCGCGCGCATCCTGCCTTTGACCTCCTCTTCGCCGCGCCGCATTTTTGCATCGATCTTGAGGGCGAAACTTTCATCGAGCCATGCGCCGTCAGGGATATGGGCGAGTGGGATCTCGATCAGCGACAAGGGCGAGTGCAGGCAGATTTCATCGAGCTGGCTGGCAAGCTCGGCTTGCCTTTGCTCAGAGATCGTCAGTGCAATGGCAAAACCGCCATCGAAATTGCGGACGATCATGCCCTCCAATTCGCCAATGCCGTTCAGGCTGATGGTGACTTTTTCGCCGGCCATATTGCAGGTGCGAGGGACTTCCACCGACAGGCCCCCGGCTGAAATATCCCGCGTCAAACAGGCGAATTCGTCTCCGCTGGAGAGCCGCATATGGCCAAAAAGCGCCAAGGGCATGCGATCATGGTTTCTTTTTTCCTGATAGATCTTTTGGGTCATGGCGGGCTCTGGCTGGGGCCGGTCAGGAGGAAATGAAAAGGCGTTCAGGCAATTCAAACAGGAATGTTTTGGTTGTAACGCGATCCACTCAAGACTTATTGACGGATTTCGCTAAAATTCGAATGGTTGCCGGAGTGCATGTCGCGGAGGTCGCTTGGAACAGCAGGAACCTGTCTTCAATGTCCCCAAGGTCATTCTTGGGCTGGTTCTGGCCATGGGTCTCATCCATGCCGGCCGCGTCTGGCTGCTTGGCGATCGCGCTGATTTCGATCTGATCGAGCAATTTGCTTTTGTCCCGGCGCGGCTGACACTTTTATTCGATGCGCAGGGCGTGGCGCGGGCGCTTCGCGAAATTGCTTTGCGCGGCGGCGACGACATTCGCATCGCCGCTCTGTTTTTCGATGACGGATCGTTCCAGCCCTGGACGCTTCTGACCTATGCTTTTCTTCATGCAGACTGGTTGCATTACGGGCTGAATTCGATCTGGCTTCTGGCCTTTGGCGCACCCGTTGCGCGCCGTTTCGGCGTCATGCGCTTCCTCGCTCTTTTCTTTGTCACAGCCCTGAGCGGCATTCTTGTTCATTACATGTTGCATCATTTCGATCCGACGCCCGTGATTGGCGCAT